>NZ_JBSFPS010000310.1:0-11193 GCF_053588315.1 Streptosporangium sp. NPDC003464
GCCAGGTCGCCGGCCAGCCCGATTACTTCCGCGAGGCTGTCGCCGACCACGGCGGCGATCAGGTCTTCACGACGTGGGAAGTGCCGGTAAAGGTTGGCCGGGCCGATGCGGATCTCTCCGCCGCCCCCGCTCCGAGGTCCTACTTGGGCCGCACTCCCAGCAGTTCGAGTGTCGCCAGGATGATGAAGCCCACCATGATGACCAGCCAGATCCATCCGGCCCGTCTGTGGAACTTGCCGTCGCTCACTTCTGCCCGGGGAGCTTGAACTTCGAGGGGTCGAAGCCCGGCGGCAGCTCCAGGCCCGGCGGGAGCTGGCCGGCCCCCAGCTTGCCGAGGGCGCCGCCCGGCTTGGGGGCGCCGTCGGAAGCGTCGGCGGAGGGGGCCTTGCCGAGAGCCGCCTTGCGCGGGTCACCACTGACCCGCCGGCCCTTGGCCGCCTTCTTCTGCGCGGCCTTGTTGGCCTTGCGCCCACCGGGCATGCCGGGGATGCCCATCCCGCCGGCCATCCGCTTCATCATCTTCTGGGCGTCGAAGAAGCGGGTGACCAGGCCGTTCACCTCGGTCACCGTCACGCCGGAGCCCTTGGCGATGCGGGCCCGGCGGGAGCCGTCGATCATCTTGGGGTTCTGGCGCTCACCCGGGGTCATCGAGCGGATGATGGCGGCGATGCGGTCGAGGTCACGGTCGTCGACCTGGTTGAGCTGCTCGCGCATCTGCCCCATGCCGGGCATCATGCCGAGCAGGTTCTTGATGGGGCCCATCTTCTGGACCATCATCATCTGCTCGAGGAAGTCCTCCAGCGTGAAGCCCTCGCCCGAGGTGAGCTTGCCCGCCATCTTGGCGGCCTCGGCCTCGTCGAAGGTCTTCTGGGCCTGCTCGATCAGGGTGAGGATGTCGCCCATGTCGAGGATGCGGGAGGCCATCCGGTCCGGGTGGAAGGCGTCGAAGTCCTCGAGCTTCTCACCGGTGGAGGCGAACATGATCGGCTTGCCGGTGATGTGGCGGACCGACAGGGCGGCGCCGCCACGGGCGTCACCGTCGAGCTTGGTGAGCACGACGCCGTCGAAGCCGACGCCCTCCATGAACGCCTGGGCCGTGGAGACGGCGTCCTGACCGATCATGGCGTCGACGACGAACAGGACCTCGTCGGGCGAGACCGCGTCGCGGATGTCGGCGGCCTGCTTCATCAGCTCCTGGTCGATGCCCAGGCGGCCGGCGGTGTCGATGATGACGATGTCGTGCTGCTGCCGCCGGGCGTGGTCGATCGACTGGCGGGCCACCTCGATCGGGTCCCCGACGCCGTTGCCCGGCTCGGGCGCGTAGACCGCGACGCCGGCGCGCTCGGCCATGACCTGGAGCTGCTGGACCGCGTTGGGACGCTGGAGGTCGGCGGCGACCAGCATGGGCGTGTGGTTCTGGTCCCGCAGCCAGCGGGCGAGCTTGCCCGCCAGCGTGGTCTTACCGGCACCCTGGAGACCCGCGAGCATGATGACGGTCGGCGGGGTCTTCGCGTAGCGGAGCCGCCGGGTCTCGCCGCCGAGGATCTCGATCAGCTCGTCGTTGACGATCTTGACGACCTGCTGCGCGGGGTTCAGCGCCTGGGAGACCTCGACGCCGCGGGCGCGCTCCTTGACCTGGGCGACGAACGTCTTGACCACGGGCAGCGCGACGTCAGCCTCGAGCAACGCGATGCGGATCTCGCGGCAGGTGGCGTCGATGTCGGCATCCGACAGCCGCCCCTTGGAACGGAGGGAGGAGAAGACCGATGTAAGCCGGTCGGAAAGCGTCTCGAACACGTGATTGGCCAGCCTCTGCGCTACAGGTCTGCGACTCGACCCCCCAGCCTATCCGTTGGGAGGCGCCACTAACGCCCCTACGGTCGGCGTCCCCGCCCGGGAACGCCTGCCCGCGTGGTCAGCGTCCCCATCCGGGAACGGCCATCCGCATGGTCAGCGCGTGCTCCACCAGCGTGATGAGCGTGGCCTTCACCGCGTCGCGCGAGCGCGCGTCGGTCCGTGAGATCGGGATGTGCGGCGCCAGTGTCAGCGCCTCGCGCACCTCTTCCTCACCGTGCGGGTAGGTCCCGTCCCAGCCGTTGACCGCGACCACGAACGGGAGCTTGGCCTCCTCGAAGTAGTCGATCGCCGGGAAGCTGTCGGCCAGCCGCCGGGTGTCGACCAGCACGATCGCACCGATCGCACCGCGCACGAGGTCGTCCCACATGAACCAGAACCGGTGCTGGCCCGGCGTGCCGAACAGGTACAGGATCAGATCCCGGTCCAGCGATACACGGCCGAAGTCCATCGCGACCGTGGTGGTGGTCTTGTTCGGCGTGAGACCCAGGTCGTCGATGCCGGCGCTGGCGTCGGTCATCACCGCCTCCGTGGTCAGCGGCAGGATCTCCGAGACCGCTCCCACGAACGTGGTCTTTCCCACACCGAATCCACCGGCGACGACGATCTTCGTCGATGTCAGGCCGCCGCCGCGGCTAGAGCCTGCGAAGTCCACTGAGCACCCTTTCCAGCAGGTTGAGATCCGGCTTGCCCGCGTCCAGCTGCGGCTGATGCAGCTGGACCAGACCCTCGGCCGCCATGTCCGCGACCAGGATCCGGGTCACGCCGAGCGGGATGCGGAGCATCGCGGAGATCTCAGCGACCGAACGCACTTGCCGGCACAGGGCGCTGATCGCCTGATACTCCGGGGTGCGGGTGGACAGATCATGATGTGCGGACGTCGCCGAGGAGACCAGGGCCTCCATGGCGAGCTGGGTCCGGGGGGCGGTGCGCCCCCCGGTCACGGCATACGGCCGGACCAGGGAGCTCTGCTCCATCGGCGCCGGTTGCATGAGATGTGAAGGACCACCCTGTTGCCGATAGAGATCGTCCATCGACTGATAAGGCGACCCGCCTAACGGGTCACCTTCACCGGTCCAACCGCGGCCTGTCACGGCATCCTCCTAGGATCATCGCCCTCACCTGGGATGGGAGGCCTGGAGTTCGGCGCGGACGGCCGGTGTGAGCACCTGGCCCGCTCGTTCGACAAGCAAGGTCATCTGATAGGCCACCAGCCCCATGTCACAGTCGGCGGCGGCCAGCACGGCGAGACAGGAACCGTCACTGATCGACATGATGAGGAGCAGCCCTCGCTGCATCTCCACCACCGTCTGGGTGACCGCCCCGCCCTCGAAGACCCTGGAAGCACCCTGGGTCAGGCTGATCAGACCGGCCGCGACCGCCGCCAGCTGATCCGCCCTGTCCCGGGGAAATCCATCGGAATACGCCAACGGCAGACCGTCCGCCGACACCACGACCGTGTGCGCCACGCCTGGGACGTTGTTCACAAAGTCAGTGATCAGCCAATTGACCCCCCGGGCGGCCTGGCTCATTTCGCGCACGTGTCATCCTCCTTGGCGACCATGATGAGCTCGCTCACCGGTCCTCCTTGTTTCCTTCAACATCCCGGCCGAAGTCGGGATACGGCTGCCCGTCACCGGCCTCGCCCCGGGCCGCCGCGCGGCCCTGCCGCACTCCCTTCTGGAAGCTCGCCAGCCTGTTGCGCACCGCCTCCGGGGAGACGGTCGGCCGGAGCACGGGGGTCTGCGAGGCCGCGCCCGCGTCGGGGGCGGCCGTGCCCGGCACCAGGTTCGCCTTGGGCACCCGCTTGGGCAGCCCGGAACCGGTGATCCCGCCGAGCGAGGGCTCGCTCGCCGCCTGGGCCGCCTGCCAGCCCGCGTCCGCGGGTGAGGACCAGGCGTCGGACGCCGGCGCGGGCGCGTCCGCTTCCTTGAGCTCCTCGGTCAGGTCCTGGACCGGGGCGGCGGGCTCGACCTTCTTGAACCAGTCGGACTCGACCGCGGCGAAGATCGGCAGGAACTCCTCCTTCGCCTCTTCCATGGGCGAGGAGTCGCGGACCACGGGCAGCGGGCCGGTGTTGTCGGCCACTTCGAAGGAGCGCCGTTCGAACGGCCCCGGGTCGGCGGTGGACGGCCAGCCCACCGAGTCGCCCTCACGGGACGGCGGGTCGGGCCAGACTCCGGAGTCGCCATCGCGCATCGACGCGTTCGACCACATCCCGGAGTCGCCCTCACGGGACGGCGGGCCAGGCCACGCCGCGGAGTCGCCCTCACGGGACGGCGGGTTCGACCACATCCCGGAGTCGCCATCGCGCGCCGGCGGGTTCGACCACACTCCGGTGTCGGCCTGGGAGGTGTTCGGCCAGCCGGAGTCGGCGCCCGGCGGCGGCACGTGGCCGGGCCAGGGGGTGTCGACCGGCGCCTGACCGAAGTAGCCGCCGCCCGGGGAGGGCTGCGGGGCCTCGAAGGAACCGAGCTGTCCGATGTCGAAGGAGTTGAAGGAGTGCTGGGCGGCGTCGAAGGAGGCGAACGTCGGCTGCGCGGGGTCGAGCCCGGTGGGACTGGCCAGCGCCGGCGCCCGGTCCATCGAGCCCATGGCCCCGGCCCCGGCCCAGTCGCCGCCCGGCACCTGACGGGCGCCGGAACCGGAGAGCAGGGCCTCGGGGAGCAGCACCATGGCGGTCAGGCCACCGCTGTCCTGCTGGCGGAGCTGCACGCGGATGCCGTGCCGCAGCGCCAGCCGGCCGACCACGAACAGGCCCATGCGGCGGGAGACCGAGACGTCCACCACCGGCGGGTTGGCCAGCCGCCAGTTGGCCCGGCCGAGCTCCTCGGGGGTCATGCCGATGCCGATGTCGGTGACCGAGACCATCACGCCGCCGCCGTCGATGCGGTTGCTGGAGACGACGACCTTGGTCTCCCTGGGGGAGAAGGAGATCGCGTTCTCCACCAGCTCGGCGATCAGGTGCACGACGTCGTTGACGGAGGTGCCGACCACGGACACGCCGCCGGAGATCCGCAGGTCGACCCGCTCGTAGTTCTCGACCTCCGACAGCGAGGCGCGGACCACGTCGATCAGGGGGACAGGCTGGCTCCACCGGCGCGCGGGCTCCTGGCCGGCGAGGACCAGGAGGTTCTCGGAGTTGCGGCGCATGCGGGTGGCCAGGTGGTCGAGCCGGAAGAGGCTGCCGAGACGGTTCTCGTCCTGTTCGCCCTGCTCCAGGTTCTCGATGAGGGAGAGCTGCCGTTCGACCAGGGTCTGGGTGCGCCGGGAGAGGTTGACGAACATGGCGTTGACGTTGCTCCGCAGCGTCGCCTCCTGGCCCGCCAGGCGGACCGCCTCACGGTGGACCTCGTCGAAGGCGCGGGCCACCTGGCCGATCTCGTCGTCGGAGGCCACTCCGATCGGGATGACGTCCTCGGCCGCGGCCTCGCCGCTCTCGCGCATGCTCTGCACGGTCTCCGGCAGGCGCTCGCCGGCGATGAACAGCGCCTCGGTGCGCAGCGTGCGCAGCGGCTTGACCAGCGACCGCGCCATGATCGAGGTGATGATCAGGACGAGGATGAGCAGCAGTACGCTCAGCCCTCCGGCGATCAGCGCGCCACGCTGCTCGTCCTCCTGCAGGACGCGGCTCTGCGCGATCAGGGTGTCGGCGATCTGCTTCTCCACCCTGCGCATCCGGTCGATGCCGTCGGAGGAGGCGTCGAACCAGGTCGTCTGGTCGCCGGCACCGGTCCTGGAGACGTCGACGCGGACGAGCGGGGAGCCGTCGACGGCCAGGACGAGGGCACGGGCGCGCATGGACTCCGCGCGGTCCTTCTTCTGGCTGCTCACGGTGTCGTCGTAGAGCTGCCGTTGGGCGATCGACGCATCGGAGCGGAAGGTCGCCAGCTCGCTGTCGCGCTGCGCGCGGGCGGCCAGCATGGCGTTCAGGCCCTCGGAGGTGAACCCCCTGGCGGCGAGGGCGACGGCGAGGTTCGCCCGTTCCCTGGACGCTTGCTCCTTGGCCCTGGCCAGCGCTCCGAAGGCGGACGCGCTGCCGGTGAGCTCCTGGTCGGCGACACCCTGGATGATCTCGTCGTGCAGGGCCAGCAGGTCGGAGATCGTCCGGGAGTACATGGCGATCGTGGGCTGGGCGGGGAGCTGGGTGCCGACCGCGGTCTTGCGTACGCTGCCGAGCTCCTCGATACGGCTGCGCATCTGGGCGAGCTCGCTCCGGCCGCGCTCGCCGAAGCCCTCGGCGGCGTCGCTGCCGGTGATGATGTCGATGCGGTCTTTCACGCTCTTGGCCACCTGGTCGACGGCCTTGTACTGCTCCTGCAGCCTCGCCCTGCCGGTGCTGCCGCGGCCCTGGGCGACGAACCGGGCCGACAGGTCGCGTTCGGTCTCCAGGTTGTGCGCCAGGTCGCTCAGGTCGGCGACGAGCTCGGCGCTGGTGCGCACCTGCTCGTACTGGGCGGCGGTGCTGATCGAGGTGACCACCCGCAGACCGCCCAGGACGATCGCGGCGGCGGTGGGGATGACGATGAGCGCGATCAGTCGCGTCCGCACGCGCCAGTTCTTGAGCGCGAGCTTGCTGCCGTTCTTCTCGGTCCCACGATCACCGAGGTCCGGAGCCGGGCCGCCCTCCGGCGGCACCCCCTCGGCGTCGAATGCCGGGGGAGGTTCCGCCCCGGATTCGCGTTCGCTGGGGATTGACGCTGTCCTCACTGGCCTCCGCTACCTCTCCTCGGATCGTCTGCTTGGAGGGGATCGCGTCACGCATTTGATGTGCAGGTGACGCCGACGCATCCATGGGGTAGGGGTTATTGGAGCACAGCCGGAAGAGTTCGGCCAACAGCACATAACTCGCATTTTATGCGTAACCGGTACAACTAGGCCGTAACCGGACAGTCACTCTCCGACTCGCGTGCAAAGTTTCACAAAGTCGCGAAATCCATTTCTTGACACCCTGGGGTGCGACGACTAGACAAATCCCAGTCGTCGCGATTCATGGACGCGCGGTAAGCAGGCCCGGTTATGGCCCTTTTGCCCCATTAGGCCGATATTTGTAATTTGGGCGATCTACTCCGCTACTCTGATCCGCGGTCGGCATACCCCCCTTGATCACGTGCCTCCCGGGACTGTCTCCATGTCGCCCGCTACTTCAGCGAGTTCCGGCGGGGCGGTGAAATGCAGCTAAGGAGACCCCATGAGGTTCAGACTTGCGGGCCGGGCGGCCATCGCAGGGCTCGCTGCCGTGCTGGCACTGAGCGCCTGTGGTGGTTCGGACGACAAGCCCGACACCGCCAACGCGAGCGGGCTGGAGAAGTCCAAGATCTCGATCGGCGCGCTGCCCATCCCTGACTCGGCGGCGCTCTACATCGCCGACAAGAAGGGCTTCTTCAAGGCAGAGGGCCTGACCGTCGACATCCAGGTGGTCCAGGGTGGGGCCCAGGCGCAGCAGAGCCTGTTCGGCGGCTCCCTCGACGCCACGCAGACCAACTACGTCTCGACCTTCCTGGCCACGGCGGCCGGCAACAAGCCGAAGATCATTTCTGACCTTTACCAGGCGACCCCCAACTCTTTCAACCTCATGGTGGCCAAGGACTCCTCGATCAAGACCCCGGCCGACCTGAAGGGCAAGAAGATCGCGGTCAACAGCCTCAGGAACATCGGGACCCTGGCGGTGACCTCCGTGCTCAAGACGCACGGGCTCACCGACAAGGACGTCGAGTTCCTGGAGTTCCCCTTCCCGGACATGGCGGGCAAGCTGGAGCAGGGCGTGGTCGACGCGGCCTGGATGACCGAGCCGCACCTGACCGCGGTCCAGAAGAACATCGGCGCCCAGAAGCTCGCCGACACCATGGTCGACTCGACCGCCGACTTCCCCATCGCCGGCGTGATCGTCACCGAGGACTTCGCGGCCAAGAACCCCAAGACCGTCGCCGCCTTCCAGCGCGCGGTCGCCAAGGCCCAGCAGATCTCCGCCTCCGACCGCAAGGCCGTGGAGGAGATCCTGCCGACCTACACCAAGATCGACGCGGCCACCGCCGCCGTCATCACACTCGGCACCTTCCCCACCAGCCTCGACGAGACCCGTCTGCAGCGGGTGGCCGACCTGATGCTTGAGCAGGGCCTGCTGAAGAGCAAGATCGAGGCCAAGTCCCTCCTTCTCGGAAACTCCGGGTGATCGGACGGCGCCTGCTCGACAGCAAACCGCTCTGCGGCGCCCTCGGCGCCGCGGGGCTGTTCTGCGTCCTGGAGGCAATCGGCCGGACCGGGCTGATCAGCCCGATCGTGTTCCCGCTGGCCTCGACGGTGCTCGGCCGCGCGGCCGCGCTCGTGACCGACGGGGACTTCCTCCTCGATGTCGTCTCGACCCTCGGCGCCTGGGCTCTGGGGCTGCTGCTCACCGTCGTGGTCGCGGTGCCCGCCGGGTTCCTGCTCGGCACCCTGCCGCGGGTGGAGACCGCCCTCCGTCCCATCCTGGAGTTCCTGCGCCCGATCCCGTCGCTGGCGCTGATCCCGCTGGCGCTCGCGCTGTTCTCCGACAAGTTCGACATGAAGATCGTGCTGATCGTATACGCGGCCACCTGGCCGGTTCTGATGAACACGCTGTACGGCCTCAAGGACGTCGACCCGGTCGCCAAGGAGACGCTGCGCAGCTTCGGGTTCGGCCCGCTGGCCGTGCTGTGGCGGGTGTCGCTGCCGAGCACCGCGCCGTTCGTCGCCACCGGCGTACGGCTGGCCTCGGCGATCGCGCTCATCGTGGCGATCAGCACCGAGCTGCTCGCCGGCGGCTCCGACGGCATCGGCGTCTTCCTCATCGAGGCGGGCGGCAGCTCCGACGCGATGCAGTACATCGTCGCCACCTCCATCTGGGCCGGGGTCATCGGCCTGGTCTCCAACAGCCTGTTCGTGCTGGCGGAGCGGCGGATCTTCCGCTGGCACAGCGCCCGGACGGAGGTCGTCTGATGGGACGCGCCCTGCGCGCCGTCGGCCGCCTGTGGGCGGTCCCGGTGGTCCTGGTGGTGTGGGAGCTCGTCACCCGCGCCGCGGAGAACCTCTCCTTCCCGCCGCCGACGGAGATCGCCGCCAGCATGTACCGGATGTGGCTGTCCGGCCCGGCCGAGCGGCTCTGGCTCACCGACGCGGCGCTGGAGAACATCCCCGCGAGCATCGGCCGGCTGCTGGCCGGGTGGCTGCTGGCCGGAGTCGTCGGGACCGCCCTCGGGCTCGCGATGGGCCGCCTGCCGGTGCTCTTCCGGTTCGTGGACCCGCTCGTGCAGTTCGCCCGGGCCATCCCCCCGCCCATGCTGCTGCCGTTCTTCATGGCCCTGTTCGCCATCGGCCCGCAGATGCAGATCAACGTGATCGTGTTCGGCATCATCTGGCCGGTGCTGATCAACGCCGGTGAGGGCGCCCGGCACGTCGACCGCCAGCACCTGGACACCGCCAGGGTCTTCGGGCTGTCGCGCGGGCAGCGGCTTTTCCAGATCATCCTCCCCTCCGCGATGCCGAAGATCTTCGCCGGCCTGCGGGTCAGCCTGTCCCTGGCGTTGATCCTGATGGTCATCTCCGAGCTGGTGGGCAGCACCGACGGGATCGGCTTCCAGCTCCTGGACGCCCAGAGGTCTTACGATCTCCCCGGCGTGTGGGGGACCATCGTGGTGCTCGGTGTCTTGGGATACGTGCTCAACTCGGCGTTCCTCGCGGCCGAACGACGCGTCCTGTCCTGGCACCGGGCCGCCAAGCAGACGACCTGAGGACCTGCTGTGCTTGAGATCTCCAACCTGTCCCACACCTACGGCAGCGGGCCGGGCGCCCACACCGCGCTGGGCGGCATCGACCTGACGGTCGCCGAGGGCGAGCTGGTGTGCATCGTCGGCCCCTCGGGGTGCGGCAAGTCCACGCTGCTGCGCTCCATCGCCGGGCTGCTGCGGCCCACCGGCGGGCAGGTCGTGCTCAACGGCTCCCCCGTCGAGCGGACTCCGGACAACCTGGCCGTGGTCTTCCAGGACTACAGCCGCTCCCTGTTCCCCTGGATGTCGGTGGCCGACAACGTCTCCCTCCCCCTGCGGCGCAAGGGGATGGACAAGAAGCAGCGCAGGACGACCGCGCTGGAGGCGCTGGAGCAGGTCGGCCTGGAGGGCGCCGCGGCCAAATACCCGTGGCAGCTGTCCGGGGGCATGCAGCAGCGGGTCTCCATCGCCCGGGCCCTGGCCTACCGCCCCACCCTGCTGCTGATGGACGAGCCCTTCGGCTCGGTCGACGCCCAGACCCGCGAGGAGCTGGAGGACCTGACCCTGCAGGTCCGCAGCCACCACAACATGACCATCGTGCTCATCACCCACGACATCGACGAGAGCGTCTACGTCGGCGACCGTGTCGTGGTGCTGTCGAAGTCCCCGGCCGGGATCGTCGGCGACCTGCGCGTGGACCTGCCCGGCCCGCGCGACCAGATCACCACGCGGGAGCACCCCGACTTCGTGCACCTGCGCGCCGAGGTCGGCCGCCTGGTCCGCGGTATGCGGAGCGGGGCGGCCCCCGCCTCTGACGACGAGACGGCCCCCACCTCCGGAAGCACGGCCCCCGACGACGAGACGGCCTCCGCCTCCGAAGACACGGCCTCCGACGACGAGACGACCTCCGCCTCCGAAGACACGGCCTCCGATAACGAGACGACCTCCGACGACGAAGCGACCCTCGCCTCCAACGACGAGGCGACCTCCGACGACGAGGCGACCCCCACCTCTGGCGACGAGGCGACCCCCGCTTCCGAAGACACGGCCCCCGACGACGAAGCCGCCCCCTCCGACGACGAGGCGGCCTCCGACGACGAAGCTGCCCCCACCTCCGAAGACACGGCCCCGGCCCCCGGGGCGAAGGCGCCCGCCTCCCAGGAGCCGGCCTCCGCCTCCCGACAGGGAACTCCCGACGAAGGAACAGGAGTGTCAATGAGCGACCCACAGGCACCGGTCTGGGATGCGATCGGCGGGGTCTCCCGCTTCGCGGCCCTGGCCACGATGGCCGAGCTGGGCTGCGCCGATCACCTGAAGGACGGGCCGCTGAGCGTCAAGGAGCTCGCGGCCCGGTGCGGGGCGGACCCGTCCGGGCTCGGCCGGGTGCTCCGCCAGCTCGCCTCCATGGGCATCGTGGCAACGACGACGCCCGGGGTCTACGAGCTGACCGAGGCGGGCGCCACGCTCCGCGAGGACGCGCCCGACACGCTGCGCCCCGCCGTACGGATGATCGCCCAGGAGGGCTTCTGGTACGGCATGGGCACGGTCGCCCAGACGGTGCGCACCGGCAGGTCGGCCTTCATCGAGCGGCACGGCCCCCTCTACGGATACCTCA
>NZ_JBSFPS010000311.1:0-11166 GCF_053588315.1 Streptosporangium sp. NPDC003464
TTGGACCCGGCCGGATCCCGCTCGGACACGGACCGCGCTGCCAGGCCCGGCCTGGATGACGGCGCGGACGGCGGCCCCGGCCCACCCCCCGTCACCTCAGTTGTTGGTGGAACGGGCCTTGAACAGGGCCCGCTTGGCGGCCTTGCCCACCTGCTTGTCCGGGTGGGCCTTGCCGATCGCCTCCAGCAGCTCCTCCAGGTGCGGGTGGGGCACCTTCCAGATCACGTCGAGGAGGTTGATCAGTTTCGGCACGTTGCCGATGTCGTCGAGGCTGCTGACGAACTCCGGCCGGCCGAGACCGGCGGAGATGGTCAGCATGTCGAGGATCAGCCAGTGGGTGTCGGCCTGGGTGGGCGGGGGAGCGTCGTCGACGCCGAGCTGGGCCAGGTGGGTGGCCGCGTAGGGGCGCAGGGACGGCTCGTCGAGGGCGTCCTGCCACGCGGGCACGGCGACCTCGCCGAGCGAGCCGACCATGCTGGCCGCCTGGACCCGGACCAGGGCGTCCGCGTCGTCCTCGGCCGCGGCCTCCAGCAGCTCCTTGGCGGCCCGGTCGGGCTCGCGCAGCTCCATCCAGGCGGCGAACTCGGCGTCCGCCTCCTCCTCGGGCAGCTCCGCGCTGAAGGAGAGCAGGTCCAGGGCCGTCATCGCGTCGATGGCGGGCCGGGCGTCCAGCTCGATGTCGGCGTCGTCGGCCAGGTGGACCACGCCCTCCATGCCGAGCGGCGTCAGCCGTACCTGGTCGTGCTCGACCTCGACCATGCCGTAGCCGGCCAGCCAGTCGAGGACGGGGCTGAGCGGGTCGCCGTACTGGGCGGTGGCCGCGGCCCAGGCCTCGGCGCCCTGCTCGTCGTATTCGGCGGCGGCCTCGGCCAGCTCGGTGCGGAGCTCGGCCAGCGGCTTGGAGCCGGTCGCCAGGAGCACCCGGACCAGCAGCGCCCGGGTCAGCCCCGACAGGGCGATCGTGGCGTCCTCGTCCTCGAGCTCGGGGTCGCCGTAGTCGATCGAGTGCAGGCCGGCCATCCAGACGTCGAGGGCGTCGTCGTCCTCCTCGAAGGGCCAGTCGGCGGTGTCGGCGTCCGCGCTGACGGTGTCTTCGCCCTCGGGCTGGAGGAAGTCCAGGTCGATGGCGAGGTTCCAGATGTTCCAGAGCGCGGGCACCGAGTCGGCCAGCGACCTGTCGCCCCCCTTGGGCGCGGGCAGCCCCAGGGCGGCCAGGGCCTCGGTGATCTCGGCGTCGGTGAGCAGGCTCGTCTCGCCCACCCGGCGCTCGGACCCCACCCAGACCGCGAGGTCGCGCGCCTTGGCGATCAGCGGTGCGGCCCGGGTGGCCGCGGCCAGCTCGGCGTCGGGACGCAGCCGGATCGTCGGCAGCTCGGCGAGCTCGTCGGCGAACGGCTCGAAGTCGCCCAGCCCCTCGTCCTCCTCCTCGTCCTCCTCGTCCTCGTCGTCCTGCTCGGCGACGAGGTCCTCCATCGCGTCGACGAAGTCGTCCTCGAGGTCGTCGAGCTCGGCGAGCAGGTCCTTGAGCGAGGCGGAGCCCTTGGAGAGCCGGTCGGTCTCCGACAGGAAGGTCAGGTAGGCGCGGACCGCGGGCACCATGCCGTCGGCGGCGGCGTCCGGGTCCTCCACGACCTGGGGCATCCGGTCGAGCAGCACCGTGCGCAGATCGGCCCGCTTCCACCGGCCCACGTCGTCGGAGGCGATCAGCCGGTGCCACAGGACCACCGAGCCGACCAGGTTGGCATCGCTGCCGGGTGCGTTCTCGCGCGCCCAGAGGATGAATTCTTGGAGCAGGGGACGCAGTTCAGCGGCGGCTGCCTCGATGCGATCTGTCACCTACCCAGCCTAGGGGGCCGCAAGGGTGCTCGCCTCCCCATATCGCACGGTTCAGTTGGCCCGCCGCATCGTCTCGGTGATCCGCTCGGCGGCGGTGACCACGGGGGCGGCGTGCAGCCTGCCGGGGGTGCGGGTGAGGCGCTCGATCGGGCCGGAGACCGAGACCGCGGCGACCACCTTGCCGCCCACGCCCCGGATCGGCGCCGAGACGCTGGCCACGCCCTGCTCGCGCTCGCCGACGCTGTGCGCCCAGCCCCGGCGCCGGACGCTCGCCAGCGTGGCCGCGGTGAACTTGGCCCCGCGCAGGCCCCGGTGGAGGCGGTCCGGCTCCTCCCAGGCGAGCAGGATCTGGGCGGCCGACCCGGCGAGCATCGGCAGCGCGGCGCCGACCGGAACGGTGTCGCGCAGCCCGCTGGAGCGCTCGGCGGCCGCCACGCACACGCGCTCGTCGCCCTGACGCCGGTAAAGCTGCGCGCTCTCCCCGGTGAGGTCGCGCAGCTGGATCAGCACCGGCGAGGCGACGGCCAGCAGCCGGTCCTCCCCGGCGGCCGTGGACAGCTCCGACAGGCGAGGACCCAGCACGAACCGGCCCTGCGTGTCGCGGGAGACGATGCGGTGGTGCTCCAGCGCGACGGCGAGCCGATGGGCGGTGGGGCGTGCCAGACCGGTGGCCTGGACGAGCTGTGCGAGGGACGCCGGACCGGCTTCGAGGGCATTGAGCACGAGCACGGCCTTGTCGAGTACGCCGACTCCGCTAGAGTTGTCCATACACCGATACTGCCGTCTCGACATATGAGAAAGCAAGTGGGGTGCGGAAAGCGATCGCAAGGAGGCGACATGGGCCGCACGCTGGCGGAGAAGGTCTGGGAGCAGCACGTTGTGCGACGTGCCGACGGAGAACCCGATCTGCTCTACATCGACCTTCACCTCATTCACGAGGTGACCAGCCCGCAGGCGTTCGACGGCCTGCGCATGGCGGGCCGTCCCGTCCGCCGTCCGGAGCTGACGATCGCCACCGAGGACCACAACGTCCCGACCCTCCTCGGCCCGATCAAGGACCCGGTGTCGCGCACCCAGGTCGAGACGTTGCGCAAGAACTGCGCGGAGTTCGGCATCCGGCTGCATCCCATGGGCGACGCCGGCCAGGGCGTCGTGCACATCATCGGGCCGCAGTTCGGCCTCACCCAGCCGGGCATGACGATCGTCTGTGGTGATTCTCACACCTCCACCCACGGCGCCTTCGGGGGCATCGCCTTCGGCATCGGCACCTCCGAGGTGGAGCACGTGCTGGCCACCCAGACCCTGCCCGCCTACCGGCCCAAGACGATGGCCATCGAGGTCTCCGGCGAGCTGCCGGTCGGCGTCACGGCCAAGGACCTGATCCTGGCGATCATCGCCAAGATCGGCACCGGCGGCGGCCAGGGATACATCGTCGAATACCGCGGCGAGGCCGTCCGCAAGCTCTCCATGGAGGGCCGGATGACCGTCTGCAACATGTCCATCGAGGCGGGCGCCCGGGCGGGCATGATCGCCCCGGACGAGACCACGTTCGAATACCTGAAGGGCCGGCCCCACGCGCCGACCGGCGCCGACTGGGACGCCGCGGTCGAATACTGGAAGTCGCTGGCCACCGACGAGGACGCCGTCTTCGACACGGTCGTGGAGATCGACGCCACGGCGCTGACCCCGTTCGTCACCTGGGGCACCAACCCCGGCCAGGGCGCCCCCCTGGGGGCGGCGGTGCCGGCCCCGCAGGACACCGACGACCCGGCCGCGGCCGAGCGCGCGCTGGAATACATGGGCCTGACCGCGGGCACGCCGCTGCGTGAGGTCGCGGTGGACACCGTCTTCGTCGGCTCCTGCACCAACGGGCGCCTGGAGGACCTGCGGGCCGTGGCCGACGTGCTGCGCGGCCGCCAGGTCGTCACCCGCACGCTGATCGTCCCCGGCTCGATGCTGGTCAAGCTCCAGGCCGAGCAGGAGGGGCTGCACGAGGTGTTCAAGGCCGCGGGCGCGGAGTGGCGCGAGGCGGGCTGCTCGATGTGCCTGGGCATGAACCCCGACACCCTCGCCCCGGGCGAGCGCAGCGCGTCGACGTCCAACCGCAACTTCGAGGGGCGCCAGGGCAAGGGGGGCCGCACCCACCTGGTCTCCCCGCAGGTCGCCGCAGCGACCGCCGTCACCGGCAAACTGACCGCGCCCGCCGACCTGGCCTAGGAGATCCCGATCATGGAAGCTTTCACCACTCACACCGGCCGGGCCGTGCCGCTGCGCCGCAGCAACGTGGACACCGACCAGATCATCCCCGCGGTCTGGCTCAAGCAGGTCAGCCGGACCGGATTCGAGAAGGGCCTGTTCTCCGCCTGGCGCGAGGACCCGTCCTTCGTCCTGAACGACCCCGCCCACGAGGGCGCCTCGATCCTCGTCTCCGGGCCCGACTTCGGCACCGGCTCCTCGCGCGAGCATGCGGTCTGGGCCCTGCAGCAGTACGGCTTCCGCGCCGTGATCGCGGCCCGTTTCGGCGATATCTTCCGTAATAATTCCACCAAGATGGGCTTGCTGCCCGTTGTCCTGCCGGCCGCCACGGTCGAGGCCCTGCAGGCCGCCGTCGAGGCCGATCCCGCCCTGGAAATCACGGTTGACCTGGGGGAACGCCAGGTCCGCTGGGCCGGGGAGATCGCCGGGTTCGAAATCGACGACTACACCCGCTGGCGTCTGATGGAGGGATTGGACGACATCGGGCTGACCCTGCGTAATGCCGATGACGTCGCGGCATACGAGAATAGGCGGCAGCCATGGCTGCCGACGACCGTCTGACGCGTTCAGAAAACGAGCTGGCGTGGCGGCTGCGCGATGCGCACCGCCGCGTCCGCGTGCTGCCCGTTCCCCTTGATCAGAGGGAGCGCCTGAGCAGGCGCCTGCTCTCCATCTGTGACGTCGCCAAACGCGATCTCAGCCATGCAGCGGGGCGTCTTGATTTATTCCTTCTAGACCTTGATGCTCTGGTTTCAGATACGCCGAGTGCTGGAAACATTGCGGAAGGTGATTGAGTCGCGCGGCTCCGTCCCCTAATTTCAAGCGGGCAAGGGGTTTCTCGTTCAGTTGGGACCCCGTGCCGTGACAAATCGGGTGAGACGGGTTTTCTGCCTCATGACCCACTCCCAGACATCGGTAACAGGGGGAGCAACCTTTATGAACAAGAAGGAACTCGTCGACGCGATCGCGGATCGGGTGGGCGACAAGAAGACAGCCACCGAGGCCGTCAACGCGGTGCTCGACGCCATTCAGAAGGCCGTCGCCGGCGGGGACAAGGTCTCCATCACCGGCTTCGGCGCCTTCGAGATGGTGCACAAGCCGGCTCGCACGGCCCGTAACCCTTCGACCGGCGCCGAGATCAAGGTCGCCGAGAGCTGGGGTCCGAAGTTCCGTCCCGGCTCGGACTTCAAGGAGCTCGTCAACGTGGAGGGAAAGAAGGCCGCGAAGAAAAAGTAGGGCCTCACGCGGACGGCCCGGATCCCCGCCGAGGGGATCCGGGCGTCCGGCTGTCCGGGACGGGGGCGGCCGCCGCCGGGTGACGAGGGGCACCCGGTCCGGCGGGGACGGGCGCGGGGGCGTCCGGCCGTCAAGGGCGGGTGACGAGGGGCGCCCGGCCGTCAGGGACGGGGGTCCGCGCTCCGGTCCGGCAGGGGGAAGGTCGAGAGCGTGACGTAGGTGATCTGGCCGTCGTCCATGACGATGTTCACCCGCTGTCCTGGACGGAGCAGCCGCAGCGGCCCGGCGTCGAAGGCCGCCGCGCCGAAGGGGACCTCGGTCCCGTCGTCCAGGAACACCGACCCCGACCGGGTCGTCGCGTCAAAGGTCCGCACCGTCGCCTGCACGCGATCAGCGTAGCTCTTCCGGCGCGGCGCGCTCACCGTGGCCGGCGTCACCCCGCCCGTCCGCCGGTTCCGGCCCGCCGGAGGGTCCTGAGCCTCCGGCCTGCCGGGCCTCCTCGGCGATGGAGGCCAGGCCGCGGACGATGATCTCCATGCCCAGCTCGAACCGGTCGTCGTTGGACTTGTCCATCAGGAAGTCCGAGAGGGCGACCAGGTTGGGGAACCGGTCGGCCGGCAGATCCTTGAAATACTGGTTCATGATGGTCTGGAGCTCTGTCCAGGTGCCCTCCTCCGCCTCGCGGCGGCGGTCCTCCCACATGTTCTCCTCGTAGGCGAAGCCGTCGATGAAGGTGGAGATCACGTCGCCGGCGGCTCCGGCCACCCGGTCGGGGAGACCCGCCGCGCGGAAGACGCCCAGGAGGCGGTCCACCTGCGGCAGCACCTCGGGATTGAACGGCACGCTTCTCATGGAGATCCGGGCCAGGTCGCGGTGCTCCCGCAGCCTGGCCCGGCTGCTCCTGGCGAACTCCATGATCTGCTCACGCCAGCGGGCGGGATCGGCGTCGGGCAGGGTCCAGCCGCGGAACATCCGGATGTACATCAGCTCGAACAGCTCGTCCTTGCTGCTCACGTGGGCGTAGAGAGCCGAGACCGCGACGCCGAGCTCGGCCGCGACCTGGCGCATGCTCAGCTTGTCGTAGCCTTCGCGGTCGAGCACCGCGTAGGCGGCGTCGACGATCCGGTCAGGGGTGAGCGGGATCCGGACGCGAGGCGTCCTGCGACGGGACCGCTCCCAGGGCAGCGCGGGCAACTCGTCACTCATGGCGCCAGTGTAACGCTCAAGTGAACAACGCTCACTGAGTCGAACGGCGCTCACCTTCACGATATATCTTGATCTGTGGTTGCATGAGATATATCGTGAACACCGCACACCTCGAAGAACACTGTTCATGATAAGAACATTGCTCAATTACAGTGAACACTGTTCATCGGTGGTGGACATCCCCCGCAGACATATGAGGAGCCTCAATTGGCCACAGACATGACAACCCCGGTCATAGCGGCCGTCGAGCCACCCGCCTACCGATGGCGCTGGGTCGCCCTGTTCGTGATCCTCGCCGCCGAGGTGATGGACCTCCTGGACGCCATGGTCACCAACATCGCCTCGCCCACGATCCAGGCCGAGATCGGCGGCACCGCCGCCACGATCCAGTGGCTCGGCGCCGCCTACACCCTGTCCATGGCCGTGGGTCTGATCACCGGTGGCCGGCTGGGCGACATCTTCGGCCGTAAGCGGATGTTCCTCATCGGCGCGGCCGGGTTCACCCTGGGCTCCCTGCTGTGCGCCCTCGCCCAGTCGCCCGAACTGCTCGTCGGCGCGCGGGTCGTGCAGGGTCTGTTCGGCGCGGTCATGCTGCCGCAGGGGCTGGGCCTGATCAAGGAGATGTTCCCGCCGAAGGAGGTGGGCGCGGCCTTCGGCATGTTCGGACCGGTCATGGGCCTGTCCTCGGTGGGTGGGCCGATCCTGGCCGGATGGCTGATCGACGCCGACTTCTTCGGCACCGGCTGGCGCATGATCTTCCTGATCAACCTGCCGCTCGGCCTGGCCGCCCTCGCCGCCGGGCTGCGCTTCCTGCCCGAGTCACGCTCCCCGCACCCGCTCAGGCTCGACGTCCCCGGTGTGATCCTGGCCTCGGCCGCCGGCCTGCTCCTGGTCTTCCCGCTCGTCCAGGGCCGGGAGGAGGGCTGGCCCGCCTGGTCCTTCGTCATGATCGGCGCCTCGGTCGTGGTCTTCGCGGTCTTCGGCTGGTTCGAGTCCCGCAAGAGCCGGATGGGCGGCGACCCGCTGGTCGTGCCCAGCCTCTTCCGCAAGCGGGCCTTCACCGGCGGCCTGCTGACCGGCCTGGTCTTCTTCTCCGCCATGTCGGGCTTCACGCTGGTGTTCAACCTCTACACGCAGATCGGCCTCGGATACTCCACGCTCAAGGCCGCTCTCGTGATGATCCCCTGGTCGCTGGCCATGGTCGCCGGCTTCGGGCTGGCCCAGGCGGTGTCGAGGTTCGGCCGCAAGGTCCTGCAGGGCGGCGTCCTCATCATGGCGCTCGGCACACTCGGCGTCCTGCTGACGATCACCCTGGCCGGGGCGACGGTGACCGCCTGGCAGTTCGTCCCCGCCCTGGCGGTGACCGGCATCGGCATGGGCCTGCTGATGGCGCCCTTCTTCGACATCGTGCTGGCCGGGGTCGAGCAGCACGAGACCGGCTCGGCCTCCGGCACGATGACCGCCGTCCAGCAGCTCGGCGGCGCCTTCGGCGTCGCGCTGCTCGGCACGGTCTTCTTCGACCTGGTGGACGGGGGGCCGCACCCCGACATCGCCGGGGCGATGCGGGTGGTGCTGTGGGTGGTGGCCGGCATGCTCCTGCTGACCTTCCTCACGGCCTTCCTGCTGCCGAGGAAGGCCCGCGAGGAGGCGCACGCGGGGCATTGACCGCTGCTGTCACAGGCGCACGCGGGGCATTGACCGCTGCTGTCACAGGCGCACGCGGGGCACTGACCGCCGCTGTCACACGGAGGGAGCCCCCCCGTCGGGGGGCTCCCTCCTGATCTTCTCCGCCATCGCCAGGGTGCGGGAGCCCACGCCGAGAGCCAGGGCCGCCCGCAGGTCGTCGGGGGTGTCCACGTCCCGGTGGACCGAGTCGATCCCCTCCAGGCAGATCTCCTTCGCGCCGCGCCGCAGGTGACGGTCGCGCGACTCGCCGCCGAACCCCGGGGTGAACGGCACGCCGGGCCGCACCCCGTAGAAGGTCGTGCCGACGTCGGCGGCGTCGGGCAGGAACGCCTGGTCGAACTCCGCCGCGGCGGCCAGCACGAGTGCCAGCTCCGCCGGGCGGAGCGCGGGGAGATCGGCCTGGAGCGCGCCGACGGCACCGCCGGGCGCCAGCCGTACCGCCTCCTGGGCGCCGTGCCGCAGCGCCGCGTTCAGCCCCGCCTCGGGGTCGCCGACCACATGGGCCCCCACCCCGCCGAGGGCCTCGGCCGCCACCGGGTCGCCCGTCACCACCACGATCCGCGTGACGATCGGGCAGCTCAGCGCCGCTTCGACGGTGTCGCACGCGATCGCCACGGCCAGCGCGGCCCGGTGCGGGCCGGCCGCCTCCGACAGCCGGGTCTTGGCGGCGACCAGTGTCTTGACAGGGACGACCAAGGTCCAGCCGGAACTCTCCGAAGCAGGCATAGCCTTAAGCATCCCGCCTCGACATCCCGCAGAGTCAACCGGGACACTTAGGGCGCATCCCGCTTACATGGAGGAGCTCATGAGACGCCCTGGATGGCCTTCCCGGTTCTGGGTCGCCGTGGCAGTCGCGATCGTCAAGCCGATCGCGTGGCTCCTGGTCAAGAAGGACTGGCGCCGGGCCGACCGCCTGCCCAAGGAGGGCGGGATCATCCTGGCGACCAACCACCTCTCCTGGGTGGACCCCGTCCTGCTGTCTCACTACCTCTACGACAACGGGCGCTGGCCGACGATCCTGGCCAAGTCGGGACTGTTCTCGGTGCCGGTGCTCGGGCACATGGTGAGGTCGCTGATGGCGATCCCGGTCTACCGGGGGAGCTCCGAGGCGATCCGCTCGCTGAAGGAGTCCGAGCGGAGGCTCGCCGACGGGGCGTGCGTGCTGTTCTACCCCGAGGGCACCTGCACCCGCGACCCCCGTTTCTGGCCCATGGAGGGCAAGACCGGAGCGGCCCGGCTCGCCCTGTCCAGCGGCGCGCCGGTCATCCCGGTGGCCCACTGGGGCGCGCAGGAGATCCTCCCCTACGGGAGCAAGAAGCCCGACCTCTTCCCGCGCAAGACCTTCCGCGTGCTGACCGGCCCGCCGGTCGACCTGTCGAAGTACGAGGGACAGCCGCTCCACGCCGACGTCCTGCGCGAGGCGACCGCCGACATCATGGCGGCCATCACGGACCTGCTCGCTGAGTTACGCGAGGAGAAGGCGCCAGAGGCGCCGTTCAAGAGACCTTCCGACAACTGACTTCGGCGTACGGTGATGAAATGACCAAGGCGGCTGTATTCGGCACGGGATCGTGGGGCACCACCTTCGCGATGATCATGGCTGGGGCGGGCACCGAGACGATCCTGTGGGGGCGGCGCCCGGAGGTCGTCGAGGCGATCGACCGCCGTCACGAGAATCCCGACTATCTGCCTGGCGCGACGCTGCCCGAGAACCTGCGGGCCACGACCGATCCCGCCGAGGCGCTCGACGGCGCCGACTTCGTGGTGCTCGCGGTCCCCTCCCAGACGCTGCGGTCCAACCTGATCGGCTGGAAGCCGGACCTGCCGCCCGACGCAGTGCTCGTCAGCCTGATGAAGGGCATCGAGCTCGGCACCACCAAGCGGATGAGCGAGGTGATCTGCGAGGTCGCCGAGGTGCCCCAGGAGCGGGTCGCGGTGGTGTCGGGCCCCAACCTGGTCGGGGAGATCATCCGGGGCCAGCCCGCCGCGACCGTGGTCGCCTGCACCGACGAGCGGGCCATGGAACGGCTCCAGGCGGTCTGCCACCTGCCGCCGTGGTTCCGCCCCTACACCAACCCCGACGTGGTGGGGGTGGAGCTCGGCGGGGCGGTCAAGAACGTGATCGCCCTGGCGGTCGGCGTCGCCGCCGGGATGGGCCTCGGCGACAACGTCGGGGCGATGCTGATGACGCGCGGGCTGGCCGAGATCTCCCGGCTGGGCGCGGCGCTCGGCGCCGATCCGCACACCTTCGCCGGGCTCGCCGGGATGGGCGACCTCATCGCGACCTGCACCTCCCCGTTGTCCCGCAACCGCACCTTCGGCAAGAATCTCGGGCAGGGCATGACCCTGGCCGAGGTCGTCGCCGCGACGAAGCAGACCGCCGAGGGGGTCAAGTCCTGCGAGTCGGTCCTGGAGCTGGCCAGGAAGCACGATGTGGAGATGCCGATCACCGAGGTGGTGGTGGCCGTCGTCCATGACGGGCTGCCCCCCAGCGAGGCCGCGATGCTGCTGATGTCCCGCACCCCCAAGCCGGAACGGTACGGCGTGTGAACCGACGCGCGCGCAGACGGCAGGGCGAGAACACCCGGTCGGCGCACCTGCCCGCCCCGCCGGCGCCGCGGCGGACCCCCCTCGGCCCCCCGGTGTGGCGCAGCTCCGCGTGGAGCTTCGCCGACTCCGGCCAGCTCGCCGAGGCGTTCGAGGGCGGGGGCTCCGGCTCCGCCCACGGCCGGATCGACAACCCCACCACCACCGCCTTCGCCGCGGCGGTGGCCGCGCTGGAGGGCGCCGCGGCGCCCGAGGACGTCGCCGGGCAGGCGTTCGCGTCGGGGATGGCCGCGGTCAACGCGGTCCTGATGACCTTCCTGCGCGCGGGCACGCACATCGTCGCCCCGGCCCCGCTCTACGGCGGGACCCACTCGCTGATCACCAATGTGCTGTCCCGGT
>NZ_JBSFPS010000312.1:0-11055 GCF_053588315.1 Streptosporangium sp. NPDC003464
ACGAAACCGCCGGCCGCGCCGCCGAGATCCTCGCCCTCAACGTCGAAGACCTCGACCTCGAAGGACGCCGCGCGCCGATTCGATCCAAAGGCGGGCCCTGGAGAACCTTCTCCGGCCGGGCGCACGGGCCTCCTCGGCGAGGATCAGGGCCGCGCGCCCGGCCCTCAGCGCTCCTGGGCGATCAGCCGCCGGTGGGCGCCGGGCGCCGGGTGGACGCCGGGGCCGTGCAGGGCCAGGGCGGCGGCGCCGGCGGCGCTGTCGCGGGCCGGCACCACCACGCCGCCCTCCAGCTTGGCGCGGACCTCCGCCGCCAACAGGGTGGGCTCGGTGAGCAGGGAGCCCGCCAGCACCAGCGGTCCCGGGCCGGGCCCCAGCGAGCGGACGGTGCCGGCGAGCCGGCGGGCGGCCTCCTCCAGGATCGCGACGGCCGCCGCGTCGCCCGCGGCCGCGGCCGACTCCACCTCCGGCGCCAGCCGTGCCAGCCAGGCGGGACCGTCCTCGGCGATCCCCTGGTGGACCATGCTCACGATCTGGTGGGCCGGCGCGCCGCCGAGGGTCCCCCGGTGCAGCGCGGTGGGCGCGGCCCGTCCGTCGAGCGCGGCCAGCACGGCCCGTACGGCCCGCCGCCCGATCCACGTCCCCGACCCCTCGTCGCCGAGCAGCCAGCCGTGCCCGTCGACCCGCCGGACGAGCCGCCGGTCCTCGATCCGGGCGGCCACCGCGCCGGTGCCCGCGATCAGGACCGCTCCGGAGGGTTCCTCGGTCGCCCCGGCGAAGGCCGCGAGCATGTCGGGCACCACCGAGGGCCGCCCGGCCAGACCGGCCGCCTGCCACGCCCGCGTGGCGACGGCCTCGGCCTGCTCGCGGGCCGAGCCCGCGCCCGCCAGCCCGAACACGCCACCTGCCACCCGCCCCGGATCGAGGGTCTCCAGCGCCGCTCTGAGCGCCGTGCGCAGGCTCCCGCCGGGATCGGCGGCCGACAGGGCGTTGGCGCCCCTGCCGTATCCCCGTCCCACCACCTCGCCGGACTCCGTCGCCACCACGCACCGGGTGCTCGTCCCGCCGCCGTCAACGCCGATGACCAGTGTCGTCACGCGAACTCCATGTGTAGATAATCTCCCCACGACTATATTCGTATGAAAAATTCCTGCAAGGAGAAGACGTGCGGGTGCTCGGACTGATCTCGGGGACGTCCCATGACGGGATCGACAGCGCGGTCGTGGACTGGTCGATGAGAGACGGCGTGCTCACCGGAGCCGTCGAGCGCACCGACGAGCGGCCCTACGACCCCGGGCTCCGGGCGCGGATCGTCGCCGCGCTGCCGCCGGCCCCGGTCGACATGGCCGAGGTGTGCCGTCTCGACACCCTGATCGGCCAGGCGTTCGCCGACGCGGCCGAGGCGGCCGGGCCGGTCGACCTCGTCTGCTCGCACGGCCAGACGCTGTACCACTGGGTGGAGGACGGCAGGGTGCGGGGCACCCTGCAGCTCGGCCAGCCCGCCTGGATCGCCGAGCGGACCGGCGTGCCGGTGGTCTCCGACCTCCGCGTGCGTGACGTGAGCGCGGGCGGGCAGGGCGCGCCGCTGGTCTCCTTCTTCGACCTGCTGCTCCTGGCCGGCCTGCCGGGCCGCAGCGGCGCGCTCAACCTCGGAGGAATCGCCAACCTGACCGTGCGGGAGGCCGGGATCGCCTACGACACCGGCCCGGCGTCGGCGCTGATGGACGCGGCGGTCTCGGCCGCCACGGGCATGCCCTACGACGAGGACGGCCGGCTGGCGGCGGCCGGACGGGTCCACCCGGAGCTGCTGGAGGAGCTGCTGGCCGAGCCGTACTACCGGGCGCTGCCCCCCAAGAGCACCGGTAAGGAGCTCTTCCACCCGGGCTACCTGGCCCGGATCGCCGCGCCGTACGGGCTGGCCCTGCCCGACCTGCTGGCGACCCTGGCCGCGCTGACCGCCGAGACCGTGGCCGCGGAGATCCGGCGGCACCGGCTCGACACGGTGATCGTGTCGGGCGGCGGGGCGCGGAACCCGGCGCTGATGGACCTGCTGCGCGCGCGGGCCGGGCAGGCCCGCATCCTGCCCAGCGACGGCCTCGGCGTCCCCTCCGACGCGAAGGAGGCGATCGCCTTCTCGCTGCTCGGGTGGATGACGGCGCACGGGCTGCCCGCGACGGTCCCCGGCTGCACGGGTGCCGCCGGGCCGCGGGTGCTCGGCACGGTCACGCCCGGCCGGGGGCCGCTCACCCTGCCCGAGCCGCTGCGCCGGGCGCCGGAGCGCGTGCGGATGGACGCCGCGCCGGTCCGGGGGCGGCACGCGGGTGACGGCCCGGCGGCGCTCCGGTAGCGGGCCGTACGGCGGCCCGGACCGTCCTGCTAAATCCCGTTACATATCTAATTCTCATTACATATCGGGTATCAGCGAGTCAAAGCTCTTGAAAAGTTGACATGATCGATTCACGATTCTCCGGGTGGGCTGTAAAGATCATGCGCGGCCCACGTCGCCCTCCCCGGCGGGACGCTCCCGCCCGGCGTGAAGGAGAATGTGTGTCCAACACCTCCCGGCACTGGCGAGCGCTCCTGACCGGAGCCGTCGCCGCCCTCGCGCTCGTGCTCCCCCAGGGGGTGGCCCAGGCCGCCCCCGCCCCTGAGAAGATCGACAAGACTGTCCTGGCGGAGCTGGCCGCGGACGACAAGGCCACCTTCTGGGTGCGCCTGAAGAGTGACGCCGACCTCAGCGCGGCCCGCAGCGCGAAGACCAAGTCCGAGAAGGCCAGGCAGGTCTTCCGGGCCAAGACCGAGCTCGCCGCCTCCTCGCAGGCGGGCCTGCGCAAACTCCTGACCGCCCAGCACGCCGACTTCACCCCGTTCTGGATCGCCAACGCCGTCCAGGTGACCGGCGACGCGAAGCTGGCCGCGGAGATCGCCAAGCTGCCCGAGGTGGAGCAGATCGAGCCCAGCCGCGTCACCAAGCTGCCCGAGCCGCTGCCGGGCAAGGAGGTGGCGAAGGTCGACGCGGTCGAGTGGAACATCGACCGCGTCAACGCCCCGAGGGTCTGGAGCGAGCTCGGCACCCGGGGCGAGGGCATCGTCGTGGCCAACATCGACTCCGGCGTGCAGTTCGACCACCCGGCGCTGGCCGCACAGTATCGCGGCAAGAAGGCCGACGGCAGCGTCGAGCACGACTACAACTGGTTCGACCCGGCGGGGGTGTGTCCCAGCGCCGCGCCGTGCGACAACAACGACCACGGCACCCACACCATGGGCACCATGGTGGGCGGCGCCGACGGCGCCAACACCATCGGCGTCGCCCCCGGCGCCAAGTGGATCGCGGCCAAGGGCTGCGAGACCAACAGCTGCTCCGACGCCTCGCTGCTCGCCGCCGGGCAGTGGGTGCTCGCGCCCACCGACCTGAACGGGAACAACCCGCGGCCCGACCTGGCACCGGACATCGTCAACAACTCCTGGGGCGGCGCCGGCTTCGACGCCTGGTACAAGGAGACCGTCGAGGCGTGGGTCGCGGCGGGCATCTTCCCCGCCTTCTCCAACGGCAACGTCACGGGCGCGGGGTGCAACTCCAGCGGCTCGCCAGGGCAGTACGGCTCCAGCTACAGCGCCGGTGCCTTCGACGTCAACAACGCCATCGCGAGCTTCTCGACCCGGGGCTCCGGCGAGAACGGTGAGATCAAGCCCAACCTCGCGGCGCCCGGCGTCAACGTGCGCTCGTCCGTGCCCGGCGGGTACGACGCCTTCTCCGGCACGTCGATGGCCAGCCCGCACGTGGCGGCCACCGTGGCGCTCATGTGGTCCGCCTCTCCGGCCCTGCAGGGTGACATCGCCGCCACGCGGGAACTGCTCGACCGGACCGCGATCGACGTCGACGACACGCGCTGCGGCGGCACCGCCGCCGACAACAACGTCTGGGGCGAGGGCAGGCTCGACACCTTCGCCGCGGTCCAGGCCGCTCCCGTCGGGGAGCTCGGCGCGCTGCGGGGCACCGTCACCTCCGGCAGCTCGCCGGTGGCCGCGGCGACCCTCACCGTCGCCGGGCCGCTGAGCCGTACGGTCACCACCGCGCAGGACGGGACGTACGCGCTGCCCCGCCTGCTGGCCGGCGACTACCGGATCACCGTCAAGAAGTTCGGGTACGGCGACGCCACCGCGGCCGTCACCGTCGTGGCCGACCAGACGGTCACCAAGGACGTGCCGCTGACGGCGCAGCCCTCGGGCACGGTGTCGGGGACGGTCACCGCCGCGGGCACGCCCGAGGCGGGCGCCGCGGTGGTCGCGGTGGGCACCCCGGTCAGCGCGGTCACCGACGCCGCGGGACGGTACCGGCTCACGCTGCCGGCCGGCGGCTACGAGCTGAAGGTCACCCCGGTCTCCCGGTGCGCCGGCGGCCTCACCGTGCCGATCACGGTGGACGGCGACCTGACCAAGGACGTCGACCTGCCGCGCCGCGCCGACTCCTTCGGCTACACCTGCGCCGGCGCCGCCGGCGCCTACGTCGCGGGCACCGACAAGCAGACGCTCACCGGCGACGACGCGGCCCAGCAGATCACGCTGCCGTTCACCTTCCCCTTCTACGGCGGCGGCCACACCAGCGCCTGGATCAGCAGCAACGGGTTCCTGAACTTCGCCGCCAGCAGCACCGCGGCGAGCAACGGAGCGCTGCCCTCCGCCGGCACGCCCAACGCGGCGCTCTACCCCTACTGGGACGACCTGGTGCTGGACGCCCAGTCCGGCGTCTACACCGCCACCCTCGGGACCGCGCCGGACCGCACCTTCGTCGTCGAATGGCGCAACGCCCGGTTCTACTCCGAAGCCGACCAGCGCATCTCGTTCTCGGCGCTGCTCGGGGAGGACGGCTCGATCGGGTTCCGCTACCGCGGCATCGGCAGCGAGCGCGCCTCCGGGACCAGCGCCACGGTGGGCATCGAGAACGCCGCCGGCACCGACGCGCTGCAGTACTCCTACAACAGCGCCGCGCTCAGCGACGGCCAGAGCCTGACCTTCACCGCCGGCCGGCACGGACTGCTGACCGGTGCCGTCACCGACGCCAACGACGGCAAGCCGCTGGCGGGCGCGACGGTGAAGGTGGGCGACGTGGCGACCTTCACCACCGACGCCAACGGCGCCTTCCTCGGCCAGGTCCTGGTGGGCGACTACCGGGTCGAGGTCTCCAAAGACAACTACGGGACCTTCACCCAGGAGGTCACCGTCACCGCCGCGGCCCGGACCCGGGTCGACACGGCCCTGGCCACCGGCCGGGTGACGGCCTCGGCCGGTGAGCTGACCCTGGTGATGCCGGCCGCCTCCAGCCGGAGCGGCACGGTCGAGCTGTCCAACCTGGGCGGCGCCACGGCCTACACCGTCGTGACCGACCCCGCCCAGGGCTGGCTGGCCGTGACGCCCGCCGCCGGCGACCTCGGCTCGGGCAAGTCGGTGACGTTGAAGGTCACCGCCTCCAGCGAGGGCGTCCAGCCGGGCGGCGTCCGCACCGGCAAGCTGCTGGTGCGCTCGGCGAGCGGCCGCAACCCGCAGATCGAGATCGTCGTGACGGTCGTGGTGCCCAAGCACCAGGTCGCCGTCGACGCGGGCGGGACCAAGGACGTCGTCGACGCCGCCGGGGACCGCTGGAGCGCCGACCGCAAGTACACCCAGGGCGGCCACGGTTACGTGGGCAACAACACCAGGACCCACACGGCCAGCAGGGCGATCCAGGGCACCGCCGAGCAGGAGCTGTTCAAGCGGGCCCGCGAGTCGATGCTGGAGTACCGCTTCGACCAGGTGCCCAACGGCACCTACACCGTCGAGCTGGGCTTCGCCGAGACCCGGGCCATGCGTGAGGGCAAGCGCGTCTTCGACGTCATCGTCGAGGGCCAGCTCGCCATCCCCGCCCTGGACCTGGCCCTGGAGGCCGGCACCTACACCGCCGTCACCCGGCAGTACACGGTGAAGGTCACCGACGGCCAGCTCAACGTGCGGTTCGCCGAGCGGACCGGCGATCCCATCGTCAACCTCATCCGCATCTCCGAGCGCCCCGACAAGGCCACCCCGTAGCGGCCTGAACCCCGCCGGCCCGTCCCGCCTCCGTGGCGGGACGGGCCGTGCCCGTTCCGGGGCGCATCCCCGACGGCGGTCCCGCGCGTCCGGTGTCGTGCCGCTCGCCGGCTGCCGTGCCGTCCGGCGCGGCGCCGCGGGCCTCCCCGCCACGGGCCCGGCCGCCGTGTCGCGGAGGGGGACGAGGGCCCCGCTCCCCGGTCCCGCGGGCGCGCACGCCCTGCTTGGCGAAGAAATCGCCGAAACATATGCGATGCGTGCTCAGGATCATGTTCGTTGCCCTTTTCTGAGGGCACGTCCCGATTTGTGACGGAGCGTGAAGCTCGGCGGCGCCATTGTCGCGGCGGTGACCAGCGAGGACGTACCTGGTGCACCGCGTCTCCTGGCAGTGGACAGGGCGACTCCGGCGGCGCCGCAGGCGGGTCTCCCGCGGTGGGCCACCACTGCTCCGCTCAGCGCTTGTGTCGGATGATCGGGGGGTTCCGCCGGCGGCCGTGTTCGGGCGGTCGGAGCGGCGGCGCCTCCCTCACTCGTAGTGTCGCGGGCTCGCGACAAGGATGGGGTCGGGGATGAAGATCGTTGGAATTGCCGGCAGCGTTCGCCCGGGGGCGTACGTCCGGAAGCTGCTGGAGGCGTCGGCCCGGGAACTACCGGCCTCGGCGGACTTCGAGATCTGGGACGGGCTGGATCAGGTGCCGCCCTTCCAGGACGGGCCGCTCCCGCCGGGGGTGGAGCAGCTGTGCCGCACCCTCTCCGGGGCGGACGGCGTACTGATCGCGGCACCGGCGCACAGCGCCCTGCCGGCCCAGCTCGGCGAGGCGCTGGAGTGGGCGGCCTCCCGACGTAGCGGCGCGGTCCTGGTCGGCAAGCCGGTCGCGGTGGTGACCGCCTGCCTGTACGCCCACGAGGCCACGTGGACGCAGATCGAGCTGTGCCGCGCCCTCGCCGCCGCCGGCGCGATCGTGCACGGCGTCGACCTGCTCGTGTCCCCGGCCGTGAGCCAGTTCGACTCCGAGGGCAGGCTCGTCGATCCGGCCTTCCGCGCCCGGCTCTGCGGGATGCTCGAGAAGCTGTGCGCGCCGGTGCCCGTCAAGCCCGTGGTGCCTTTCGCCAGGACCACGGTGTAGGCCCGCGGCGGCCACCGCGCGACCTCCGGTGCCGGCCCGCCTGGACGGCCGGGGCGGTGGCCGCCGCGTGTCCCGGGACCGCGTGTCCCGGGACCCTTATGTTCGACATTCGTCGAACACTGAGCTAGCGTCCATCTCAGGCGGACAGTCGGACGAGCCGGATCGGAGACGGCGATGGGCATCGGTCGGATCGGTGTGTGGCATCCCATGTTCGGGCGGGACCGGGCCCCGGCCGTGCGGCGGGCGGCGGCGGAGATCGAGAAGCTCGGCTACGGCACCCTGTGGTACGGCGAGGCGTCGGGGACGAGGGAGGCGTTCAGCCTCGCGGGGATCCTGCTCGCGGCCACCGAGAACGTCACGGTCGCCACCGGCATCGCCAACATCTGGGTGCGGGACGCGACCGCCATGGCGGCCGGGGCGAGGGCGTACGGCGAGGCTTACCCGGGACGCTTCGCCCTGGGCGTCGGGGTCAGCCACGCCCCGCTGGTCTCCCAGCGCGGCCACGACTACGCCCGCCCGCTCGCGGCGATGAGCGCCTATCTCGACGCGATGGACGCCGTCGCGCGCGATCTGCCGTTCACCGACGACCCGCCCGCGCCCAGGCTGCTGGCGGCGCTGCGCCCCCGGATGCTGGAGCTCGCCCGGGACAGGGCCGACGGCGCCCACCCCTACTTCGTGCCGCCGGAGCACACCGCGCTCGCCCGCGAGACCCTCGGTCCGGACCGGATCCTCGCCCCCGAGCAGGCCGTGGTCCTGGAGAGCGACCCCGCCAGGGCGAGGGAGGTCGCCCGCGCGCACATGGCCGGCTACCTGCGGCTGCCGAACTACGTCGGTAACCTGCGCCACCTCGGCTACCGGGACGAGGACTTCGCCGGCGGCGGCAGTGACCGGCTGGTGGACGCGATCGTCGCGTGGGGGGACGTGGAGACCGTCGCCCGGCGGGTCGGCGCGCATCTCGACGCCGGCGCCGACCACGTCGCCCTCCAGCCCCTGCCCTCCGACCTGCTCGGGGGCGTCGCTCAGCTCGCGGAGCTGGCCCCCGCCCTCGGGGTGCGGCCGGGGGAGTAGGGCGCCACGTCCAGGGACGGCCGCAGGCCCAGGGCCAGCTCGGCCGCGAGAAGGCCCGCGTAGGGCCCGGCTGTCAGGCCGTAGGCGCCGAGCCCGGTGGCGACGACCACACCGCCGGCAACGGTGCCGATCATCGGCAGCCCGTCGGCGGTCACCGGGCGCAGACCCACCCGGGTCTCCACGACCGTGGCGCCGGCCAGGCCCGGGGCGAGCTCCACGCCGGCCGACAGCACCTCGCCGAGGCCGCCGACGGTCACGCGGGGATCGAACCCGGCGTCCTCGACCGTCGCGCCGAGCACCACCCGCGAGCCGGGGAAGCCCAGCAGGTACGGTCCGCGCCTGGGCAGGACGATCGGCCAGCCCTCCGTCTCGGCGCCGGGCAGCTCCGCGTGCACGATCTGCCCGCGCCGGGGTGAGACCGGCAGCTCCACGCCCAGGGGCCGGCACACCCGCCCGCTCCACGCCCCCGCGGCCACCACGACGGCGTCGGCCGCCACGGGCGTGCCGTCCACGAGCACCCCGCCCTCCGCGGTCAGGGCCGCGGTCCCCGGACGCGTCCGCGCGCCGTGCCGTACGGCGGCGCGCAGCAGGGCGTCCCGGACGGCCCGCCCGTCCACCCGGGCGGCGCCGCCGAGGTGGAGGGCGCTCAGGCCGGGGCTCAGCGGCGGGAACAGCTCCGAGGGGCGCTCCACCGCGGAGATCTCCCCCATCTCGGGCGCCGACTCCTGCCTGCCGAGCAGCAGCTCCCGGAGGGGGGCCAGCTCGGCGGGGTCCTCCGCCACGAGCAGCGTGCCGACCCGCGTGTGGCTGACGTCGCGCTCGCCGTCCTCGGCCAGGAGCCCGACCAGACGCGTGTAGTAGCGGGCGCCCTCCGCCGCCAGCCGGTACCACTCGTCGTCGCCCTCGTGGTCCACCCACGGGCAGACGATCCCGGCCCCGGCGTCGGTCGCCTGCCCCGGACGCGCCCGGCCCGCCGCGCCCTCCCGCCATGCTCCGGCGTCCGCCTCCTGACCGGGCGGCACCGGGTCGACCACGGTCACGGCCACGCCGTGGAGGCTCAGATGGCAGGCGGCGCTCGCTCCGACGATGCCGCTTCCGACGACGACGACCTGGTTGCTCATGGATGAATGATCGCAGCACTTTCACGGCTGTTCCGAGCCTGTCTCCGGCCCGGCCTTGACCACGGACCGGCGCGCCCCGCCGCAACCGCGGCGCCGGGCCGTACGAGAATGGGAAGGGGGCAGGGGAGGTCGTCGTGGATGGCTCGGACGAGGAGCGGGCGCTGCGGTCCCTGGGCGCGGCGCTCGACGCCGGCGCCCCGGTCGTCCGGCACGTGCTCAGGCGCTTCCCCGAGGGCACGCCGTTCCTCTGGCTGAGCTTCCCCGGGTCCGGGGACGCCGCGGTCTTCGTCGACGGCTCCCGGTGGATCTACCTGAGCGAGCCGGAGCAGGGAGGGGTGGCCACCCAGCTCGTGGCCGGCCGGCTTGACGAGGACCCCGCGCTCGTCGCCGAGCGGCTGGTGTCGGTCATGGCGCCGATCCACGACCACGCGGGCGGCCCCGTCCGCGTGCTGAAGGCGTGCGGGGTCGGCCTGGCGGCGGGTGCGGGCGCGGGCCTGCTGAGCACGCTGATCATGGCCGTGCTCGTCGGCGGCAACGGCTACCTCTCGGACACCTCGACCACCGCGGTGTACGTCCTGGCCGCCCTGCTCGCCGTGGTGACCGGCCTGTGGCTGGCGGTGCGCTGGTGGAGGCTGGGCTGAGCGCCGAGTGATCGCCGTCCCGGAGGGCAGGGACGGGTGAGGCGATCAGTTGGAGGGACGGCATGGCCGAGCTGCTGGTGATCTACAACGGGGAGGCGGGAGGCGCGGACGACGCCGCCCGGACGGCGGCCGTGGATACGCTGCGCGGCGGCGCCGACGTGGTCGAGGCGCCCGTCGGCCGGAAGGATCTGGATGAGATGCTCGACGCCCATCCCGGCCGGGACGTGGTCGTGCTGGGTGGGGACGGCTCGCTGCATGTGACGGTCGCGGCCCTGCGCCGGCGCGGCGAGCTGGGCACCCGTACCGTGGGGCTCGTCCCGCTGGGTACCGGCAACGACTTCGCCCGCGGCCTGGGCATCCCGCTGGACCCCCGGGTGGCGGCCCGCGTCGTGCTCGCGGGCCGGCCCCAGCCCCTCGACCTCCTGACGGACGACGAGGGCGGGACCGTCGTCAACGTGGTGCACCTCGGCGTCGGCGCGGAGGCATCCGAGCGGGCCAAGCCGCTCAAGCCCGGGCTCGGACGGCTCGCCTACGCGGTCGGCGGGCTGCTGGCGGGCGTGCGGAGCCCCGGGTGGCGGCTGCGCGTGAGCGTGGACGGCCGGCCCCTGGCCGAGGGGCGCCCGGTGCTCATGGTCGGCATCGGCAACGGCGTCACCATCGGCGGAGGCACCCCGCTCACCCCCGAGGCCAGGCCCGGCGACGGCATGGTGGACGTCGTCGTCGCGCTGACGACCGGGCCGCTGGACCGGCTCGCCTACGCGCTGCGGCTGCGCCGAGGGACCCATCCGGGCCTGCGTGACGTCGTCACCGGCCGGGGCCGTGAGGTGACGGTGACCGGCGGGCCGGTCCCGGTGAACGCCGACGGCGAACTGACCGGCCCGGCCGTCCACCGTCGCTGGACGGTCATGCCCGCCGCCTGGCGGATGTTCACCTGAGCGGCGGCTGTCGGGTTGTCCGGCCCACAGCACCATGACCCGCAGCGGCGGCATGAACTCCGTCGACGTCTCCCAGATGCACGAGAACACCTGGCTGATCAGC
>NZ_JBSFPS010000313.1:0-11030 GCF_053588315.1 Streptosporangium sp. NPDC003464
CCCGGCCCCCTTCACCTGCTCGGGCGCCATGTAGGCGGGTGTGCCCGCGCCGCGCCCGCTCTGCGTGGCTCCCGCGTCCAGTGCGCGGGCCAGGCGCGGGCCGTTCCCTCCGGGGGCGGCCCGCGTCGCGCGTGTCCCCTTCCGCACTGTTGTGGATCTAGGTCTTCATTTGTGAGCAATGCTCATGTATGGTCGCCGACACTATGAGGAACCACTGGCTGTCGCCGATCGTCGTCGTGGTACTGGCCGCCGTCATCGTGCTGGGAGCGGTGTTCGACCCTTCGGGGCTGGCCGCGCCGTACACATGGACGGGCGCCGACCTGCTACCCGTCGCCGGACTCTGGCAGGTGGCCGCGCCGGCCGTCTACGTGCCGCTGCTGCTGGCGGGGGTCGGGGTGCTGGCGTGGGTGGTCGCGCGCGGGCACGCCCCGCTGCGTACGGCACTGCTGGTGTGGGGCGCGGTGGTGTGGTCGGCGATGGCGGCCAAGCTGGTGATGTCGCTGGTGATGGCCTTCGGCGATGTGGTCTACCTGGCGTGGTCGACCGGTTTCACCGGCGTCAAGGCGGCGGTCTTCGGCCTGCCGGTCCTGGCAGCCGCCTGGCTCACCCAGCTCCTGCGCCGCCGCCCCACCCCACCCCCTCCGATCTCGGCCTCCCCGCCTTCCCCGGTGCCGGGCGCTGGACCCGCCGCGGCCTCGGGGGCGTTCTTCCCGTCGGGGTCGGGGTGGGTGGCGGCGGGGATGGCCGTGGTCTTGGGCGCGTCGGTCGGCGGGGTGTGGTGGGGCGGCTCACCCATCGGGTACGCCATCGGCGACTCCCCGCTGGCCCCGGCGCCCGAGGCGGGACCGCTGGGCTGCCTCGCCGCCGTCACCCTGCTGGGCGTGACGACCTGGGCGCTGAACCACTGGCTCAGTGCCACCACCTCGCCGCCGGCCGTCGTGGCCGGGATCTCCGCGCTGGGAGCGGCCGCGACGCTGGGTCTGGTCGAGGTGGCCATCGGGCTCCCCGGCGACCTGGCGGGCGGCGACACGTTCTGGGCACCGGCGATCATGCTCCGCCTCGCCCCCGCGCTCTCCTTCGGCGCCCTCCTCGCCCTCGCGACGGCAGCCCTCGGCGCTCTCCTCCCCGCCCTTCTCCCGGCGCGTAAGGGCGCCGCCTTCTCCGCGCCGACACGGATGGCGGCCGTCGTGGCCGCCGCGGCGCTCGCCGTACCGCTGGTGCAGCCCGGCACCACCACCGCGCCGCTGCCGCGCACCAAGGGCCTGACGCTCTCAGCCGACCGCAGGATCGTCGACGCCGACGGCAACGAGGTGCTGCTGCGCGGCGTGAACGTCAACCAGCTCGAAGATTACTTCCAGAAATTTCCGGACAAGGCGGTGACGCGACCGCTCACCGAGGCCGACTTCGCCGGCATGGAGCAGATGGGCTTCAACGTCATCCGCCTCGCCGTGTCCTGGTCAGCCCTGGAACCCCGGCCCGGCCACTACGACCCGGCCTACCTCGCCAGGATCTCCTGGGCCGTCGAGACCGCGGCCAAGCACGGCCTGCGCACGGTCATCGACATGCATCAGGACGCCTGGGGCAAGGGCGTCAACGCCGCCCCCGGCACCACCTGCGGCAACGGTTCCCCGATGCACGGCTGGGACGGCGCCCCCACCTGGGCCGACCGCTTCGACGGCGCCCCCAGGTGCGAGTTCACCGGACGCGACATCTCTCCGGCCGTCGCCCGCGCCTTCACCAACTTCTACCAGGACAGGGACGGCATCCAGACCCGCCTGGTCGCCGCCTGGGGCATGCTGGCGGAGCGGTTCGCGGACGAGCCGATGGTCGCCGGATACGACCTGCTGAACGAGCCCGGCTTCGGCGAGGCCCCGCCGATCACCTCCGGCGTCCTGCTCGGCCGCTACTACGACCGAGCGATCAAGGCCATCAGGGCGGGCGAGAAGCGCGGCTTCCCGCATCTGGTCTTCTTCGAGCCGTCCGTGCTCTGGTCGGGTCTCGGCTTCGAGGTCTCGGTGCCCAAGGACTTCACCGACGACCGGCTGCTCGTCTTCGCCCCCCACCTCTACAACGAGTCGATCACCATCGACCAGGGCACCGGTCTCACCATCACGAGCATCGAGCGCGGTTTCGACCTGGCGAGCCGGGCGGCGGCGTACTACGGCGCCGGGCTCTGGTCGGGGGAATGGGGTTGGTTCGGCGACCCCGCATCGGCCCCGATCACGAAATACACCGACCAAGAGGATCGGCACCGCATCGGCGGCGCGTTCTGGGTCTGGAAGCAGTCCTGCGGCGACGCCCACGCCGGGGCCGGGGCCGAGACCGGCGGCAACCTCATGATCGAGGACTGTGCCACCGGGAAGGACCTGCCCCCGCCCCCCGAATACGTCGCCGAGCTCTCGCGCCCCTACCCCCGCTCCGCCCCCGGCCGCCTGACCGGCCTCACGTCGGACCGGGCGAGCCTCACGGCCCGGGGTGAGGGCAGCGGGTGCGGCCTCGATGTCTGGTTCCCCGGCGGCGCCCGGCCAGCCGTCCGCAGTACCGGAGTCACGGGCGTCGCCGCCCGGCAGGCACCGGGCGGCTGGCGCATCACCGGCTGCACCCGGGGCGCCTACACCCTGACCGCACACCGCTAGCCCCGCTCTCCGCGCCGGGGTCGGGCCGTGGACTCAGGTTCGGTGATCGGGTGCCGAAGACGGCCCACCTCGAGTGCCGGCGTCCCGGGTCCGAGGTGACGGTTCAGGCGAGGATCTGGACGTACCCATCGGTTCCGTGAACGCGGATCCGCTGCCCGTCCCGGATCAGCCGGGTGGCCTGCTCCACCCCCACAACGGCCGGCAGGCCGTACTCCCGCGCGATCACCGCCCCGTGCGTCATGAGGCCGCCCACCTCCGTCACCAGTCCGGCGACGGTGACGAACAGGGGGGTCCAGCTGGGGTCGGTGTAGGCGGTGACCAGGATGTCGCCCGCCTCAAGGTCGGCCTGCGCCATGTCCGTGACGACACGGGCACGGCCCTCGACGGTCCCGGCCGAGACCGGGAGGCCGGCCAGCGCGCCGGGCGGGGCGTCGTCACGCCGGTACCGGCCGGTGATGACCTCGCCGTCCGAGGTGAGGACCCGGGGCGGGGTGAGCGCCTCGTACGACCGGAACGCCTCCCGCCTTTCCAGGATGAGTCCGGCGTCCACCTCGTCGGTGCGCACGACTTCTTGCAACTCCGGGAACCGGAGGAAGAAGATGTCTTCTCTCTCGCGCAGGGTGCCGGAGCGGACGAGGCGATCGGCTTCCCGCAGCAGCGCCTGCTTGTAGGCGAAGTAGCGGCTGACCATGCCGTACTTGGGGTACTCCCGGTATCCGGCGAAGGCGCGGACGCGGTCGATCATCCGCTTGGTCTCCTCGGCCTTCCGCTCCCCGTGGGGCAGGGCGCGCAATCGCGTCAGGAGTTCCTGTTCTCTCCGTCGTGACTCCAGGCGTCCTTGTTCGAAGTGCCGTCCGCCGGCGCCCGGCTCGAAGTTCTTGATGTTGCCGAGGACGGCAGGCACGAGCGTGGCGGGATGCTCGCTCCAGCGCGTTCTGGTGATGTCGATCTCGCCTGCGCAGCGCATGCCGTACTTGTCGAGGTAGCCCCGGATGGCGTCACGTGCTTCCCGTCCGCCGGCCAGCCCGGCCAGCTCGTCCAGGAAGCCGTCGCCCTCCCGGCCTTCGTCCACGACGCGGTGCAAGAACGTCACGACGTCCGCGTGCGGCCGGATCGTGTCCGCGACGTCGAGGAGCGCCAGCCCCATCTCCGACGTGACGTTGTGGGGGACGGATTGGGTGAGCGCGTCGGCCGCGTTCTTCTCGCCCAGCCACGCCTCGAGGTGGTCGTTGAGCCACCAGGTCGCCTCCATCCCCGCCATGATCGCCTGGAGGCTCCGCGGAGAGAACAGGATGCGCTTCAGCTCTGCGATGTCGGCCAGGATGAAGTCGAGCAGCGCCGGCCCGGACAGAGTCCGGATCTCGCTCCGCAGGGTGGCGACGGACGCCTGACTGTGCTGGATCAGCTGGGTGACAAGGGCCGGGTCGGTCTCGATCGGGGCGGGTGAGTCACCGGCGGGTGCGGCGGTGGAATCCTCGTCCGGAAGTAGGCGGATGAAGTCGCCGCGGTCGAGGACGGTCTGCAGCGCGTCCCGGACCAGCGGGTCGGACTTCCCCAGGGTCCCGAGGAGGTTCGCGCGACCCGCGGGCGTCGCCAGGACGGGGGCTACGTCGACGAACAACCGTCCGCCCGCCTCGTGCATCGGCCGTGGGGTCGTCAGCTGCCACAGGGAGAGTCCCAGCGGCTTCATCGCGTCGGTCATCATCTGCTGGTGACCGACGGAGACGTAGACACGGTTCTCCTGGTCATCGGTCCTGGGGATGGGGAACAGGGTGGTGATCGGCCGGCTCTGCACGATGTGGAAGTCATCGCCGACCAGGCACCATTCGATGTCCTGGGGCCTGCCGAAGTGCGCTTCGATGCGCCGGCCCAGCCGCACCAGGCGCACGACTTGCGCATCCGTCAGAGCCGGCTGCGTCTGCCGCCGCGGTTCGACCGGTGCGTCCTGGGTGCCGCCTCCCGGTGACGCCTGGACGGACCGCGGCTTGGTGGCGACCGCTGTGGTGACGACCTGATCGTCGCGCACCGTGTAGACGTCCCCGGCGACCAGACCGGAGACAAGCGCCTCGCCGAGCCCCCAACCGGCTTCCACGGTGGCGATTTTCCGGTTCGAGGTCACGGGGTCCGCGGTGAAGAGGATCCCGGCCGCGTCCGGGAACACCATCTGCTGTACGACCACGGCCATCCGTATCCTGCGGTGGTCAAAGCCGTTGCGGCACCGGTAGGTCACTGCCCGCTCGGTGAACAGCGAGGCCCAGCACCTCCGGACGTGCCGGAGGATCTCCGGTAGGCCCACGATGTTCAGGTACGAGTCCTGCTGGCCGGCGAAGGACGCGGTCGGCAGGTCCTCGGCCGTCGCGCTGGAACGCACCGCGCAGGAGGCTTGCTCCCCGAGCCGGGCGAGTGATCCGCTGACCGCCGCCACAAGATCGTCGGGAATCTCGACGCCTTCGACGACGCGGCGGACATCGGCGCTCAGGGTGCGGATCGCCGCGCGGTCGTCCGGTTCCACGCGCGACAGCAGGTCAAGCTGGGCGTCGATCGACGGCGCCTCGGCCACGACCCGCTGGAAGGCGTCTGTCGTGACGCAGAATCCGTCCGGCACGCGGATGCCATTGATTCGCGAGAGCTCGCCCAGGTGCGCCCCCCTTCCGCCGACGTCTGCGATATTCGTCGAATCGATCTCCTCGAAACCCAGCACGTAACCCAATTCCGTCGCTCCATCGTTTGTCGGGCCGGTTCGCAACGGGCAAGTATGAAGCACTTTCTGACGCCTCATGAGACGCGCGACTCTGATATAAAGTGAAAGTGGCGGGGAGCGGTGCGCGCAGCCGCCCCGGACGGTGGAGCACCCTGTCCCTCGCTCCGCGTCCGGCCCGCGGCCGTCGCCCTGCGCCTGTGGCCTACCGACACCTCGCCGAGGCTCTCGACGTTCCGCCCGGCACCCGGCCGCCCTGTCACCGCCGGTTGCCGCAGGCAGTAACCCACAGTTCAGTGACGCCTCGAACAGAGTGGGGTCCCGGCAGTAACGGCGCGGGGAGCAACGGATACACAGATCAGCGGTCCGTCGTCAGATTATGCCCGAAGGGCCTTACCGGGACTTCGACCTGCATATCCATTGGAAATTTCTTCATTGCTGCCGGGACCCCCGTTATGCGGGGGGCGGCCGGAGCACAGAAGAAACACACCCCGCAGGTCGTCCTCACGCTGCCGCCGGCCGATGGCGACGGGAAGTCGGCGGGATACGCGACAACGGCCTGTGATCCACTGCGTCACCCCGGCCCACGGTGTCCTTCTGGTCGATTCCGGCCTCACCCGAGGTCGGCCGTTCCGCAGGCGGCCGGGTGGCGGACGGACCCGCGACCTCGGCGCCGGCATCCTGCCCGATGCGCGGCGCGGCGCTCGGTCGGCACGCGGCAATGGCCGGTCGGCTCGCACTCCGGACACGCGTGGCTTTTGGACGATCTCCTGTCAGGGGCGTGCCGGACACGCAGGGCTCAGGCTGGTGCGGTCAGCCGGTCTTGGCGGCGAAGGGACCGCCGTCGCCGAACACGAGCCGCGCGAAGTTCTCACCGATGCGGCGGTGTCCTGCGGGATCGGGGTGAACCTCGTCGGGCAGCGGGAGTTCGGCGTAGTCCGTCTCGCCGTAAAGGTCACGGCCGTCGAAGAAGTGCAGGTTCGGGTCGTCAGCCGTCCGCTGTTCGACGATCCGGACGAGTTCGTCGCGGATGACGTTGAGCGTCAGACGCCCGGCGGCGCGTTCGGCTGGATCGCCCGTGGCCTTGAACCGCAAGGTCCCGTCGTCGAAGTCGGGCGCGAGAGGGCCGGGGGTGTCCTCCTGGACCGGGCACAGGATGGGGGACACGACCAGCAGCGGAGTGGTCGGATGCCCCTCGCGGATGGTGTCCAGGAAGCCGTGGACCGCAGGGGTGAAGGCGCGCAGGCGCATCACGTCGCCGTTGACGACATTGATGCCGAGCTTGACGCTGATCAGGTCCGCAGGGGTGTCCCGCATCGCACGGGCGGTGAACGGGTCCAGCAGCGCGCTGCCACCGAACCCCAGGTTGACCAGTTCCACCCCGCTCCGGGCGGCTGCCAGGGCCGGCCAGGTGGCGGTCGGGTGGGCGGCGTTCGAACCGTGGCTGATGGAACTGCCGTGGTGCAGCCATACTCTGCGCCCGCTGTCCCGCGCCGGCTCGACCGGGGCGTCGGTGCGCAAGGCGATCAGCTCGGTGACCTCCGTATGCGGAAGCCAGATCTCGACATCCTTGTCATCCGCCGGCAGATCAGTGAACCGGGCGGTGCCGGCAGGCCCCTCACGCAGTTCGGCGGACTGGGTGACCATGTCGATGATCGTGTGGACTCTGCCGCCGGCCACCGTGGCCTGGGCAGTGAGACGGCCATCGACCAGCAGGTCGTACACGCCGTCCGGCGGGGCAGGGAAACCTCGGTAGATCCGTTTGGTGGGCAGCGTGTCCAGTTCGATCACGGTGGCCCGGGTGCGGAAGGCCAACCGCACGCCGGAGGGCTGCGCCTCGGCCATGGCCAGTTGGTTGTCAGGGATCTGCCGGCGTGCCCGAGCGGGCAGCCGATGCGGCAGCAGGCCGTGGGCGGTCGCTTCCAGGTCGAGAAAACCGCGCAATATGTCCGCGGTGATGGGTGTGGTGATCCAGTCGTGCTCAGTATTCATCGTCTCAACTTGCTGATCAGTATTTCCGGAACGCACATGCGCATCGGTGTGCGGCGCGGCGGACCGCCTCCACGGGGCGGCCCGCCGCCGGTCAGGGTGTGGCCCGGTTCCGTAGCAGGGCGTCAAGGGAATCCAGGATCCAGGCCCAGGACTCCTGCGGGTCGACGTCGGTGTGGCTGAAGCCTCCGGCCGTCTCCAGGCTGACGTAGCCGTGGAAGACGCTGCCCAGCATCCGGACCGCGTGCGTCTGGTCCGGCTCCGTCAGGTCGTAGCCACGCAGGATCGCCCGCGTCATCTGTGCGTGCCGGACGCCGGCACTGGCGGCCGCCGTCTCGGGGTCGAGCCGGAGCCGGGCGGCGGCGTAGCGACCGGGGTGCTCCCGGGCGTAGTCGCGGTAGGCGTCCGCGAATGCGGCCAGGGCGTCCCTGCCGGCCCGCCCGGCCAGGGCGGCGGCCACCCGGTCGGCGAGTTCCTCCAGCGCGAACAGGGCGATCCTGGTCTTGAGGTCCTGGGAGTTCTTCAGGTGCGAGTACAGGCTCGCGACCTTGACGTCGACCCGTCGCGCGAGCGCCGAGACGGTCACCTGGTCGAAGCCGACCTCGTCGGCCAGCTCTGCCCCTTCCCGGGCCAGGCGCTGCGGGGTCAACCCTGCTCTGACCATAACCTTCCTCCCATACGACGACATCCATTATGCATCTGCCTAAAAGCTTTAGGCAAATGCGGTTGGCGCTCAGGAGGCCACCGGCCGAGCGGGAGATCCGTACCGCGTCCGTGAACCGCGAGGGCGGAGCGGATCGCCTGTCAATCCCTCACGGCCTGCGGGAGCAGGACGCCGGTCAGTATCCCACGCACACCACGGCCTTCACGGTGGCCGGATCGTCGAGGCGGTTCAGGATGCAGTCGGCCAGGTCGGCGCGGGAGAGGGTGAGGCCGCCGCGGACGTTGCGGTCGAGGGAGGTGCGGTAGCGGCCCTTGCGGGGGCCGTCGGTCAGCCGCGGCGGGCGGACGACGGTCCAGTCGAGGCCGGTGGCGCGGATCTCCTCCTCCATGGCCCGCGTGTCGTCGAAGGAGTGCCGCAGGACCCGCTGCAGGACGGGCTTGACGAGCAGCCGGGTGGCAGGCCCGTCGCCGCCGTCGATGAACGCGCCGCTGGCACTGACCACGATCAGCCGCCGCGCCCCCGTGTCCGCCATCGCGCGCACGACACCCCGGGCCCCGGCGGCGCAGACGTCGGTGGGGACCCGCCCGCCCGTGTGGCCGAGGGCCGACAGGATCGCGTCCCGGCCGGCGACGGCGGGGCCGATGGCCTCCGGGGAGCGCACGTCGGCGCGGAGCACGCTCAGCCGGGGGTGCTCGGCGAACGGCAGCCGCGACGACTGGCGGGCCACCGCGGTCACCTCGTGCCCGGCGTCGAGCGCCTGCCGGACCAGATGGATGCCCGTCCTGCCACTCGCTCCGAAGACCGTCAGCTTCATCGACTCGCTCCTGACCTCTGCCCGGGACGCCCGGGACGATGGGTGAGTGTCCGCTCACCCCATATGGTTAGTGAGTACTTACCAACTGTCAAACCAGGAGACACCGTGCAGAGCACCAGGGAGCGGATCGTCGACGCCGCCGCACAGGTCATGCGCGCCCAGGGGCTCGCCCGTGCCACCACCAAGGAGATCGCCAGAACCGCCGGCTGCTCCGAGGCGCTGCTGTACAAGCACTTCCGCGCGAAGGAGGACCTCTTCCTGGCCGTGCTGCAGGAGCGCGTGCCCGGCCGGCTCCCCCGCCTCCTGGCCACCCTGGCGGACGAGGCCGGACAGGGCACGGTCGAGGAGAACCTGGAGCGGGTCGCGCACGCCGCGATCACCTTCTACCAGGACAGCTTCCCCATCGCCGCGTCGATCTTCTCCGAGCTGCGGCTGCTGGAGGGCTATCGCACGGCGATGCGCGAGCGGGGGGCCGGGCCGCAGACCGTCAACACCTGGCTGGCCGCGTATCTCCGGGCCGAGCAGGCCCTGGGCCGGGTCCGGCCGGAGGCCGACCCGGAGGCGGTGGCCGCGCTGCTGCTCGGAGCCTGCCTGCAGCACGCCTTCCTCGGCCACTTCACCGACACCGGGAGCGCCGACGACACCGCGGGCAGGCTCGCCCGCACCCTCGCGGCCGGCCTGTGAGCGGCCGGACCGCGCACCACTGAGCTGAGCACCACTGGGCCGTGCACCGCTCAACCGGGCGGCGGCCGGGCACGCCCGGGAGGCGCCCACGCCGGCCGTGCAAACACCGGCCACACGGACATCGGCCACACGGACACCGGCCGCGCAGGCGCCGAGCGCGTTGCTCACCACGGGTCCCGGCATGTTCTCTACCCGTGCTGGTCATGTGGATTTCATATCCCTGTGGGCCGGATGTCCGGATCCCCGGAGACCATTCGGCATATGAGAGCCGCGCACCTCGCCTCCGCAGTCCTCGCCCCCGCGATCCTCGCCGCCCTCCTCGTCCCCACCTCCCCCGCCGCCGCCGGGACCTGCTCCGGCGTCCCCTCCGACTTCGACGGCGACGGCCGGGCCGACCTCGCGGTCGCCGCGCCGTACACCGCCGTCGGCGGGCACGCGCGCGCCGGGTCCGTCACCGTCCTGTACGGCACGCGCGCCGGGCGGCGGCTCACCCAGGACAGCCCCGGCGTGCCCGGCGAGGCGGAGACCGGGGACGCGTTCGGCTCGGCACTGGCGGCCGGGGACTTCGACGGCGACCACTGCGCCGACCTGGCCGTGGGCGTCTCCGAGGAGGACCGCTCCCGGCCGGGCGCCGACGGCCACGGAGCCGTGCAGATCTTCCACGGCTCCCCGGCCGGGCTGCGTCCCGGCGAGATGATCGACGCCGGGGATCTGGGCCGCAGGCGCGGCCCGGACCGGTTCGGCGCCGCGCTGGCCGCCGGGGACCTGGACGGCGACGGGGACGACGAGCTGGCCGTCGGCGTGCCCGGCCTGGGCGGGGGCGGCGTCGGGGTGTACGGCCTCAAGGGCCGCCGGCCGCAGGTGATCGACCAGGACAGCGGCTGGGTCGGGCAGGACGCCAAGGCGACCGACCAGTTCGGGGCGGTGCTGGCGGCCGGGGACTTCGACGGCGACGGCCGGGCCGAGATCGCGGTGGGCGCGCCCGGCGACACGTTCCTGAAGCGGAACGGCCAGGGGTCGGTCACCGTGCTCGACGTCCGCCGCGGGAGGGCGACCCTGCTCACCCAGGACAGCCCGGGGATCGCCGGTCTCGGCGAGGCGTGGGACGCCTTCGGCGCGGCGCTGGCCACCGGCGACTTCGACGCCGACGGCCACGACGACCTGGCGATCGGGGTGCCGGGCGAGGGGCTGACCGACGACCAGCGGGCGATGGACTACGGCGACGGCACCGTGGACGTGGTCTACGGCTCGCGTTCCGGGCTGCGGACCGCGACCTCCGAGGCCTGGTCGCAACGGTCTCTCAAGGGCGAGCCCCGCTACTTCGACCGGTTCGGCGCCGCGCTGGCCGCCGGGGACCTCAACGGCGACGGGGACGACGAGCTGGCCGTCGGCGTGCCCGGGGAGAACGCCGTCCAGGTGCTCGCCGGCGGCCGCTCCGGCGGCCTGAGCAGGGCGGGCAACGTGCTGGTCACCGGTCCCCCGCCGCAGCAAGGCCGGGTTCTACAAGGACCCGACGACCGGCGAGCTCCTGCGCTCGGTCACCAC
>NZ_JBSFPS010000314.1:0-10989 GCF_053588315.1 Streptosporangium sp. NPDC003464
CCTGATGACCTTCCTGCGCGCGGGCACGCACATCGTCGCCCCGGCCCCGCTCTACGGCGGGACCCACTCGCTGATCACCAATGTGCTGTCCCGGTTCGGGGTCGACGCCGCCTTCGTGGACTACGGCGACCCGGCCCGGGTGCAGGCGGCGATCCAGCCCCACACGAAGATCATCTACGCGGAGACGCTGTCCGATCCGACGACGGCCGTCGCCGACATCCGCGGCCTCTACCGGATCGCCCGCAGGGCCGGCGCGCTGCTGGTGGTCGACTCCACCTTCGCCACCCCCGTCGTCTGCCGCCCCCTGGAGCACGGCGCCGATCTGGTGATCCACTCCGCGGCCCGCTACCTCGGCGGCCACGACGACTGCACCGGCGGCGTCGCGGTCGGCCGTCCCGCCCTGATCGCCCGGCTCCGGGAGGTCTGCGTCGACATCGGGGGGACGCTCTCGCCCGACGACGCCTTCCTGCTCCGCCGGGGGCTGGAGACCCTGCCGCTGCGGGTGCGCCGGATGTGCGCCACCGCGATGGTGTTCGCCGCGGCGGTGGCCAAGCACCCCGCCGTCCGCCGGGTCGACTACCCCGGCCTGCCCGGGCACCCGGGTCACCAGCTCGCCAGGCACCTGTTCGACTCCGGGCCCGAGGGCACCAGATACGGCGCCTGCGTGACGGTCACCCCGCGCGGCGGCCACGGCGCGGGCACGGCGCTGATCGACGCCCTCAGACTCGCCTCGATCTCCACCTCCGTCGGCGGCACCCGGACCAAGGCCGCGCACCTGGCCTCGACCGGCCGGCCGGCCGGCGGGGCCTCCGGGATCGACGCGGCGGCCGTCCGCTTCTCCATCGGCCTGGAGGACGCCGAAGACCTGATCATGGACGTGACCCAGGCGCTGGACTCCCTCCCCGAATCGGCGGGATAGGCGCGTCTGACAGGCGGATTGACCTCTCAGAGGGGGTAGATTCGGTCATCATGAGCGAGCAGCACGAAACCCGGCCGAGGGTCGCAATCGTCTTCGGTGGCCGTAACTCCGAGCACGCCGTCTCCATCCTCGGAGCCGGTAGCGTGCTGGAGGCCATCGATCGGTCCAAGTACGAGGTGGTCCCCATCGGAATCGCCCAGGACGGCCGGTGGGTGCTCGTCTCGGACGACCAGCGCTACGCGATCGAGGGCGACGAGCTGCCGGCCGTCGAGGCCGGGGGGACGGGCCTGGCGCTGTCGTCCGGCGGCGGCACGCTGGTGGCCTCCGAGCCCGGCAGCATCCCGGTCGAGCTCGGCCGGGTGGACGTCGTCTTCCCGGTGATGCACGGGCCGTTCGCCGAGGACGGCACCATCCAGGGCCTGCTGGAGATGGCCGGGGTCCGCTATGTCGGCTCCGGGGTGCTGGCCAGCGCGGTCGGCATGGACAAGGCGTACATGAAGATGGTGCTCGCCGCCTCGGGCCTGCCCGTCGGCCCCCACGTCGTGATCCGCGACCGTGACTGGCGCACCGACCGGGACCGGGTCCTCAAGGAGGTCCAGGAGCTCGGCTGGCCGGTCTTCGTCAAGCCCGCCCGGGCCGGGTCGAGCCAGGGCATCTCCAAGGCGCACGACCTGGCGGAGCTGGAGTCGGCCGTCGAGTTCGCCCGCGAGCACGACCCCAAGGTGCTGGTCGAGGCCGCGATCGTGGGCCGCGAGATCGAGTGCGCGGTGCTGGAGTCCCTGGGCGACGACGCCCCGCGGGCCAGCGTGCCCGGTGAGGTGCTGGTCCGCGGCGACCACGAGTTCTTCGACTTCGAGGCCAAATACATCGGTGACGACATGTCCCTGTCGGTGCCCGCGGACATCCCCGCCGACGTGGCCGAGAACCTGCGGGCGATGGCCGTGCGCGCGTTCGAGGCACTGGGCTGCGAGGGCCTGTCGCGGGTCGACTTCTTCTACACCACCGACGGCCGGCTGGTCCTCAACGAGATCAACACGATGCCGGGCTTCACCGCGATGTCGGTCGCGCCGCAGCTGTGGGCCGCCACCGGCCTGTCCTACGCCGACCTGGTCGACCGGCTGATCCAGCTCGCGCTGCGCCGGTCGCCGGGCCTACGGTAGCGCCGCCTTGATGGGGGCCGCGAGGTCGACGAGGACGTTCTCCGGGACATGCTGCCGGGAGATCGTCACCTCCACGTAGACCTCGCGGCCGACCGAGGTGAACAGCAACGGCCTGGCGGGGTCGGAGAACCACGCCACCCCGTCGATCTCGGGCACCTGCTCGGTGGCCGTCATCGTCGCCGGCCGCGGCACCCCGCAGCGCAGCGCGATCCCGGCCTCCCCCCAGACCACGACGTACGGCGACGCCGGGGTGGTCTCCACCCGGGCGGCGCCGTCGAGCTCCTGCGGCAGCCGTTCGCCGAGTGTCCTGCACGCGGCGGCGGCCGGACCCTCCGGGGTGGGGGGATCCACCCGGACCGTACTACTGCATCCCGCCAGGATCAGCAGGGCGCAGGCGTACCCCGTCCAACGAGCGAACCGGAGTGACATCACGCATGTTCCTGAAAGGTCAAATGTGGACGATTGGACACGTAAGCGTACGTGTAATCCCCTCGACCGCCTGAATCTGAGCCACCACAAGCTTGCCTAGCTCATCCACGTTCCGCGCCTCGGCGCGGACGATAACGTCGTAGGGGCCGGTGACGTCCTCGGCCTGGGTGACGCCGGAGATCCCTGAGATCTCCCCGGCCACGTTCGCCGCCTTGCCGACCTCGGTCTGGATAAGGATGTAGGCCTGCACCATAACGTCCTCCCGGGCGATTGGATCAGTGCCGAAGGGCCACCGTACCCTGTGATGAACGGGAGGTGCGTCATCACAGTCGGAGATCTCGGCGAATTCGGAGTTGTTGCACGTATTACTGGGCGTTTGCCCCAGGGAAGAGCCGTACTGCTCGGTCCCGGAGACGATGCCGCGATGGTGAGCGCTCCAGACGGCCGGGTCGTCGTGACGACAGACTTATTGATCGAGGGTAGGCACTTCCGTCGCGATTGGTCCAGTGGGTACGACATCGGTCGAAAAGCCGCAGCGCAGAATCTGTCCGACGTCGTGGCGATGGGCGCCGACCCCACCGGCATCGTGGTCGGTCTCGGCCTGCCCGCGGAGGCGGCCACCGAATGGCTGGACGACCTCACCGACGGCTTCCGCGACGAGTGCGACCTCGTCGGCGCCAGCGTGGTGGGCGGCGACATCACCCGCTGCGATCTGGTGGTGATCGGCGTCACCGCCCTGGGCGACCTGGGCGGGCGCGCACCGGTCACGCGTTCGGGAGCGCGTCCGGGCGACGCGGTGGCGGTGGCCGGGCGGCTCGGGCACGCCGCCGCCGGGCTCGCGCTGCTCGACGGCGGCCTGAGCGAGCCGGCGGAGCTGATCGACGCCCACCGCCGCCCCCGGCCGCCCTACGCCCGCGGCCCGGAGGCGGCCGCGCTCGGCGCGACCTCGATGCTCGACGTCAGCGACGGCCTGCTCCAGGACCTGGGACACCTCGCCAAGGCGGGCGGGATCGGCATCGTGCTGGCCCCCGAGGACTTCGCCGTCCCCGCGCCGCTGGAGGAGGCCGCCCGCCTGCTCGGCGCCGATCCGCTGGAGTGGGTGCTCACCGGCGGGGATGACCACGCCCTCGCCGCGACCTTCCCCGCGGACGTACGGCTCCCGCCCGGATGGACCGTGGTCGGCCGGGTGACCGAGGGCGAGGGCGTACAGGTCAGGGGCCGCAAGCTGGAGCACGGCGGCTGGGATCACTTCCGGAAGTGACGTTTCCCACTCATGTGACATCAGTTAAATTTGCCACAAACGGTTATTAAACTGGTATGAAGATGGGCGGTCGAGATTCCCGAGAGAAAGGGGCAACATGGGCCGCCACGGTGGACATGACCAGCAAGCCCCCCGCAACCGGGGGAGACGCGAGCCGGAGCCCACCCCGGAGCCTGACTATCGCGACGAGCCGATCGGGCGCCGGCTCCGTCCCGAAGAGTCGGCGGTGACCGAGCCCCGGGCCGGGTTCCTGGGATCGGGGTGGTCGGCCACCTCGGAGCTGTCCGACTCGGTCTGGCCCGAGGAGAAGCGCCGTTCCGGTGGGCGGGTCAGGACGCTGGTGCTGGCCGTCGCGGCGGTGGCCGTGGTGCTCGGCGGGACCGTGGCCGGAGTCCAGATGCTGGGCAGCCCCGCCGGGTCCACCGCCGACTGCCCGCCCAGCGGCTGCCGGGCGGAGACGCCGGACCAGTCGGAGCCGTACCCGACCGACCTGGCCGGCACCGCCGACCAGACCGGGGAGCCCACGCCGAGCCAGGAGTCCGAGACGGCGGAGAAGGGCGAGACCGACCCCGCCCCCACACCGGCGGCCACCCGCAGCCGGACCGGCCGCACCTCGACCGCGGACCCCACCCCGACGCCGACGGCCACCCGCGCCCGGCGCACCGAGCCCGCGCGGCCCACCGAGCGGCCGGAGCCCGAGCCCAGCCGGACCGGCCAGTCCCTCGTCACCGACACCCGGACGCAGGACCCTGCGCACACCCCGGACGCCACCCAGCCCCCGGACCCCCAGCCCTCCATCCCGGACGACCCCGGCACGCCGAACCCCCCGGCGGCCGGCGGCGCGGCGATCACGGTCGACTTCGGCGTCGTCACGGAGAAGGCGGAGGTCTACACCGCCGAGCTCGTGGTCACCGCCGGAGAGCGGCTCACCGACCTGACGCTGAGCCTGCCGGTCGGCGGCGAGGTCACCTCGGTGAGCGGGGCCGGCTGGGAGCAGAACGGCGACACCCTGGTCATCGGGCCGGCCGCGTCTCTGGAGGCCGGCGAGAACCTGGTCCTCACCTTCACCGCGCAGGGCCGGGCACAGGCCCCGCGGAGCTGCTGGAGCACCCGGGGAGAGTGCTCGGTCGTCTGAGCCGGAGCTGGTTGGATGGAGACATGACCGATCCGACCCCTCCTCGTGTGCTGACCGTCGCCGGTTCCGACTCCGGCGGCGGCGCCGGGATCCAGGCCGACCTGAAGACAATGCTCGCCCTGGGCGTGCACGGCATGAGCGTCATCGCCGCGGTGACCGCACAGAACTCGCTGGGCGTCCAGGGATACTGGGAGCTCCCGCCGGAGGCGGTGCGCGCCCAGCTCGACTCGGTGCTCGGTGACATCGGCGTCCAGGCGGTCAAGACCGGGATGCTGGCCTCGCCCGCGCTGGTGGAGGTGGTCGCCGAGGTGCTGGCCGGGGTCGAGGCGCCGGTCGTGGTGGACCCGGTGGGGGTCTCCAAGCACGGCGACACGCTGCTCGCCCCCGAGGCCGTCGACACGGTGAAGTCGCGCCTGCTGCGGACGGCCACCGTGGTCACCCCCAACCTCTGGGAGGTGGCCCAGCTCACCGGGGTGAAGGTCGAGGACGAAACCGACCTGGGCCGGGCCGCCGAGGCGGTCCTGGAGCTGGGCCCCACCTGGGCGCTGATCAAGGGGGGCCACCTGCCCGGCGCCCCGGTGGACCTGCTGACCGACGGCACCCGCGAGTTCCGCTTCACCGCCGAGCGCCACGACAACCGCCACACCCACGGCACCGGCTGCACCCTGGCCTCGGCGATCGCCTCCTACCTGGCGCGCGGCGAGGACGTCCCGGCCGCCGTGGAGCGGGCCAAGACATATGTCACGGGCGCGATCGCCCACGGGTTCGCGCTGGGGGAGGGCATCGGCCCGGTGGACCACGCCTGGCGGTGGCGCCGGGACGCGGGCCCACAGGAAACGCCCTAGAGAATCCTGGCGATCGGGCCGGTGCCCAGGCGCCGGAGCGGGCCGGCCCTCCGGGCGGCCTGCCCGGCCTCCGGGCATCCCGGCGAGGAGCCCAGCCGGACGCGGGCACGGGCGAGGTTCACCCGGTGGGGGGCGGACGTCTGGCGGACCTCCGGGACGCTCCCCTCCAGCACCGACCGGGACCGGAAGGTGCCCAGGGCGTTGACCTGGAGGAGCGCCCACACAGGCACCGGCCGCCCGGGGCGGCGACCCCGTGGAGAGGCCGGAAAAGCAACAGCCCGTCACCCCTTCCGGGGCGACGGGCTGCGAGGAAGCCTGACTATCGGGTGACCTTGCCGGCCTTGATGCAGGAGGTGCACACGTTCAGCCGCTTCGGCGTGCCGTTCACCACTGCGCGCACGGGCTGGATGTTCGGGTTCCAGCGGCGGCGGGTGCGGCGGTGCGAGTGGGAGACGTTGTTGCCGAAGGTCGGCTTCTTAGCGCAAACGTCGCAGACGGAAGCCACGGTTCGCTCCTTTTATCAGTCGAGAGGCTCGATCCGCCGCACAAGCAGGCGGTCATCGGGCACGCCGGGACAACCGGCTGGCCACACGAGGATATCCGATGTCCGGCCCTGCATGCCAACACGGGCCGCCATGACTGGCCGAACGGGGATAATCTCCAGAGCAACCGTAGCGCATATCGGAAGGGTGGAGGGCAGGCATGCTGCAGGTTCTCGACCCGCCGGCGGTCCGGCGGTGGTCACGGCTGGCCGCCGAGACGCTGGGGAAGGCGCGCGAGGAGATCGACGCGCTCAACGTCTTCCCTGTGCCCGACGGCGACACCGGCACCAACCTGCACCTGACCATGCTCTCCGCGGCCGAGGCGCTCGACGGGCTGCCCGGTGACGCCGACGCGGCGACCACCTGGCAGACGCTCGCGCAGGGCGCGCTGCTCGGTGCCCGCGGCAACTCCGGAGTGATCGTCAGTCAGGCGCTGCGCGGCCTCGCCGAGGTGCTCAGGGCGGCCGAGGGGCGGGGCGCCGATCTCGGGCGCGGGCTGGTCAGAGCCGCCGAGCTGGCCCGCGGCGCGGTGGCCAGGCCGGTCGAGGGCACGGTGCTCAGCGTGCTGACCGCGGTCGCCGGGGCCGTGCGCGGCCTGACGGGAGACCTCGCCTCGGTGGCCAGGAGGGCGGCCGACGAGGCGCGCTCGGCGCTCCGCCGCACCCCGGACCAGCTCGACGTGCTCGCCCGCAGCGGTGTGGTGGACGCGGGCGGGGCCGGGCTGGCGATCATTCTGGAGAGCCTCGCCGCGGTGGTCACCGACTCCTACACCGGGCGGGTCGACATCCCGGCGCCGGCCCACAGGGTCGCCCCGGAGGTGGGCCCGGAGGCGGGGGAGGGCCCCGGCTACGAGGTCATGTACCTGCTCGACGCGGACGAGGCCGCGGTCGGCGCGCTCCGCGGCGAGCTGGACGCGCTCGGCGACTCCCTGGTGGTCGTGGGCGGCGACGGCCTGTGGAACGTGCACGTCCACGTGGACGACGCGGGGGCGGCGATCGAGGCGGCCATGCGGGTGGGCCGGCCCCACCGGATCAAGGTGACCTACCTGGTCGGCTCCGGCCGGACCCACCCGGCGGCCCGGGGACGGGGCGTGGTGGCCGTGGCCGCCGGGCCCGCGCTGGGCGCCGTGTTCGAGCAGTCGGGGGCGGTGGTGGTCCGCCGGGAGCCCGGCTCCAGCCCGCCCCTGGCGGCGGTGCTGGCCGCGATCCGCGAGGCCGGCACGGAGGTCGTGGTGCTGCCCAATGACAGCGGGACCCGCGAGGTCGCGGTGGCCGCCGCCGAGATCGCCCGCGAGGAGGGGCTGGTGGTCAGCGTGCTGCCCACCAGGGCCTCGGTGCAGGGTCTGGCGGCGCTGGCCGTCCACGACCCGCTGAGGCGCTTCGACGACGACGTGGTGGCCATGACCGAGGCGGCCGCGCACACCCGCCACGGGCACGTCTGGGTGGCCGACCGGGAGGTGATGACGAGCGCGGGCCTGACCGTACCGGGAGACGTCCTGGGCGTGATCGACGGCGACGCCGCCGTGATCGGCACCGGCCTCGTGGACACCGCCCTTGAGATCACCCGCCGCATGGTGTCGGCGAGCAGCGAGCTGGTGACCATGCTCCAGGGCGTCAACGCGCCGGAGGGGCTGGCGCGGGCCGTACAGGACCATCTGGCCGAGACCAGGCCCGACGTCGAGGTCGTCCTGTACGAGGGCGGGCAGGGCGGCTACCCGCTGCTCATCGGCGTCGAGTGAGCCCGGCGCCGCGGCGGACGGGAAGGCCGGTGGGGAGGCGGGCGGCCGGGGACGGTACGGCGCGCCGGCGACGGACGGGCCGGGGGCGGTGCGGTGACGGGCGGTGAGCGGGCAGGGGGCGCCGCGTGAATTCTGTCGCCCGGACACGGTAGAAACTTGGGGTGACGAGCTTTGACGAGCCGCTGGCGAAGGCACTGGACCCCAAGACGGCCAAGCTGCTGGAGAGCGTCCTCGACCTGCGCACCGTCGGCGACCTGCTGCGGCACTACCCCCGGCGTTACGCCGAGCGCGGCGAGCTGACCGATCTCGACGACCTGCAGGTCGACGAGCACGTCACCGTGGTGGGCGAGGTCACCAGGGCCATGCGCAAGCCGATGCGCAACAAGGGCGGCACCTGGCTGGAGGTCGAGGTCGTCGACGGCCGGCGCAGCAGGATCTACCTGTCGTTCTTCGGCAAGGCCTCCCACATCGCCGAGACACGGCTGCGGCCGGGCAGGCGGGGCATGTTCGCGGGGAAGGTCGGCGCGTTCGGACAGGGCGACAAGCGCAGGTGGCAGCTGTCCCACCCCGAGTTCGAGATGTTCGACGAGAGCGAGGCCGGAGCCGAGGAGTTCGCGGCCGCGCTGGTGCCGATCTACCCGGCGGGCAAGGACGTGACGCCCTGGGCGATCCGCCGGGCGCTGGGGGTCGTCCTCGACACCATGGGCCCCCTCGACGACCCGCTCCCGGCCGAGCTGCGGGCCCGGCACAAGCTGCCCGGCCTGGCCGAGGCGCTCCTGGCGATCCACCGGCCGCGCGATCACGGCGACGTGACCCGGGCCCGCAAACGGCTCAAGTTCGACGAGGCGTTCCTGCTCCAGGCCGTGCTGCTGCAGCGCCGGATGGCCGCCGCCTCCTGGCCCGCCACGCCCCGGCCCCGGCGCGGCGACGGGCTGCTGGCCGACTTCGACGGGCGCCTGCCGTTCCAGCTCACCGAGGGGCAGCAGAGCGTGGGGGAGGAGGTCGCGGCCGACCTGGCCCTCGCCCATCCCATGCACCGGCTGCTGCAGGGCGAGGTGGGCGCGGGCAAGACCGTCGTCGCGCTGCGGGCCATGCTCCAGGTGGTCGACGCCGGAGGGCAGGCCGTGCTGCTGGCGCCCACCGAGGTGCTCGCCCAGCAGCACCACCGGTCGATCTCGGCCATGCTCGGCGACCTGGCCGCCGGCGGCATGTTCGGCGGCACCGCGGTCGCCCTGCTGACGGGCTCGCTGGGCGCGGCGGCCCGCCGCTCGGCCATGCTCGACGCGGCCTCGGGCACCGCCGGGATCGTGGTCGGCACCCACGCGGTGCTCCAGGAGCGCGTGCAGTTCGCCGACCTCGGTCTGGTCGTGGTGGACGAGCAGCACCGCTTCGGCGTCGAGCAGCGCGACGCGCTCCGCGAGAAGGCCGGCGGCGGGCGCCCCCACGTGCTGGTCATGACCGCCACCCCGATCCCGCGCACGGTCGCCATGACGGTCTTCGGCGACCTCACGGTCTCCACGCTCTCCCAGCTCCCCTCCGGGCGCGCCCCGATCACCACGCACGTGGTGCCCGCCGCCGAGAAGCCGCACTTCCTGGACCGCACCTGGACGCGGCTGCGCGAGGAGGTCGAGCTCGGCCGGCAGGCATACATCGTCTGCCCGCGCATCGGCGACCTGGAGGGGGACGAGGGCGACCTGTCGAAGGACGACGACGAGCGGCGCCCGCCGCTGGCGGTGCTGGAGGTGGCCGAGATGCTGTCGGAGGGTCCGCTGCGGGGCCTGCGCACGGCGGTGCTCCACGGCAAGCTGCCTCCGGAGGAGAAAGACGCCGTGATGCGGGCCTTCACCCGGGGCGAGGTCGACGTCCTGGTGGCGACCACGGTCATCGAGGTCGGCGTCGACGTCCCCAACTCCTCGGTCATGGTCATCATGGACGCCGACCGGTTCGGCGTCTCCCAGCTGCACCAGCTCCGCGGCCGGGTCGGCCGTGGCGGGCTGCCCGGCCTGTGCCTGCTGGTGACCGACTCCCTGGGCGGCACCCCGGCCCGCCAGCGGCTCGACGCCGTGGCGGCGACCCTCGACGGCTTCGAGCTGTCCCGGGTCGACCTGGAGCAGCGCCGTGAGGGTGACGTGCTGGGTGTGGCCCAGTCGGGCCGCAGGTCGTCGCTGAAGATGCTCCAGCTCCTGCGTGACGAGGACGTCATCCACGCCGCCCGCCAGGACGCCGAGGCCATGCTGACGGCCGACCCCGACCTGGCGGGGCACCCCGTCCTCCGGATGGAGATCGACCGGCTCCTGGCCGACGAGCGCGCGGAATATCTCGAGAAGACCTGAGGATCGGAAGGGGGCCGCCGGCGGTGCGGCGGGATGCGGGGCGGACGCCCAACTGCGGGGACGGCCTCCCCCCGAATGCCGTCCCCGCCTGGGCCCACTCTCGGGTCAGGTGCCGAGAGCACCGGCGTGCGGAAGGGCTCACGATCACGCCGGTCGGCCTCCCCCTGGGTCACTTGGAGGCCGCACGACTCATCATGCAAGGCGTCGGGACCGGGTGGAACGACCCTTGCGCTTTCGTCGCCACTCCTTGCCCACTCTTGACCTAGATCACCTCCCCAGACCCTTTTGACCTGCGGTTATGCGATCCGCCGCGACACGCCGGGCTGCCGGGGCGGGCTGTTGGCCAAGATTGTGGGACGAGGGGTGACATCCGGCACTGAGACAATGGACGGGTGAGTCGAGTCATCGCGGGGAGCGCAGGGGGGCGGCGGCTGGCCGTGCCACCGGGGCGGGGGACCCGCCCCACGAGTGACCGGGCCCGGGAGGGCATCTTCTCCACGGTGGGGTCGCTGCTCGGCGCGCTGGACGGGGCGAGGGTGCTGGACCTCTACGCCGGCTCCGGCGCGGTCGGGCTGGAGGCGCTGTCCCGGGGGGCGGCCCACGCGCTGCTGGTGGAGTCCGACGCCA
>NZ_JBSFPS010000315.1:0-10943 GCF_053588315.1 Streptosporangium sp. NPDC003464
CAGGTCGGCGACACCGGCAGGACCCGGGTGGTCAGCGGACCGGCGTGACCTGGCGGACCGGCGTGGTCAGCGGACCGGCGTGACCTGGCGGCCGGATTCGGCGCGGCCGAAGTGACCGTAGGCGGAGGTCGCCGAGTAGATCGGGCGCAGCAGGTCGAGGTCGCGGATGATCGCGGCCGGGCGCAGGTCGAAGACCTCCAGCACGGCCTGCTGGATCTTCTCCGCCTCGACCTTCTCGGTGCCGAAGGTCTCGACGAACACGCCGACCGGGTGCGCCTTGCCGATGGCGTAGGCGACCTGGACCTCGGCGCGGTCGGCCAGACCGGCGGCCACGATGTTCTTGGCGACCCAGCGCATCGCGTAGGCGGCCGAGCGGTCGACCTTGGACGGGTCCTTGCCGGAGAAGGCGCCGCCACCGTGGCGGGCCATGCCGCCGTAGGTGTCGACGATGATCTTGCGGCCGGTCAGTCCGGCGTCGCCCATGGGGCCGCCGATCTCGAAGCGGCCGGTCGGGTTGACCAGCAGGCGGTAGCCCTCGGTCTCGATCTCCAGGCCGGCGAGCACCGGGTCGACCACGTGCTCCTTGATGTCGGGCGCGAGCATCTCCTTGAGGTCGATCTCGGCCGCGTGCTGGGTGGAGACCACCACGGTGTCGAGGCGGACCGGGCGGTCGCCGTCGTATTCGATGGTGACCTGGGTCTTGCCGTCGGGGCGCAGGTAGGGCACGGTGCCGTCCTTGCGGACCTGGGACAGGCGCTCGGAGAGGCGGTGCGCGAGCTGGATCGGCAACGGCATCAGCTCGGGGGTCTCCCGGCAGGCGTAGCCGAACATCAGGCCCTGGTCGCCCGCGCCCTGGCGGTCGAGCTCGTCGGCGTTCTCGCCCTCGCGGGCCTCGTAGGCGTCGTCGACGCCCTGGGCGATGTCGGGCGACTGCGCGCCGATGGACACCGACACGCCACAGGAGGCGCCGTCGAAGCCCTTGTGAGAGGCGTCGTAACCGATCTCGAGGATCTTCTCCCGGATGAGACCGGGGATGTCGACGTAGGTCTCCGTCGTCACCTCTCCGGCGACGTGGACCTGACCGGTGGTGATCAGCGTCTCGACCGCGACGCGGCTCTTGGGGTCACCCTTGAGCATGGCGTCGAGAATCGCGTCACTGATCTGGTCGGCGATCTTGTCCGGGTGGCCTTCGGTGACCGACTCGGAGGTGAACAGGCGACGGGACAAGTCAGTGGCTCCTCATGCAGCGGCTGCTGGCGTCTGGGGGCTCTGGCGTCTATACGACACCAGTAGCGCTGAGCCGAAGTCTAGCCGTACCCGGTGCGGCCACGTGAAATCCCATCTTGCTCTCTTTCCGCGCGCCGGGCCGATCCGTCCTCCCCCGCCCGGACGCGGGCCGGTGGGGCCGTGTCCGGACGGGGCGCGCCCGGGCGCGCCGCGGAGTCACAGGTCGGGCAGCGGATCGGGCGGCAGCGTCTCGGGGGCGAAGACCTCGGCGTCGGCGGCGCACACCACCGCCGCGTACTCCTCGTCGATCTCGAACACCATGTCGCCGAGCTCGATGGCCGCGCCCGCGGAGAACTCCACCGGGCCGAGCCTCGTCCGCCGGGCGTGGGTGGCGTAGACCGAGGTCGGCGCGTCCTGGTCGAAGAACTTGGTGGACAGCACGGAGATCGACCGGTCGGTGACCACGATCAGGAAGGTCGCCATCCCCGGCGAGCCCACCGAGAGCGCGGGCAGGATGTAACGCATGTCCTCCCCAGGGGGGAGCAGGGCGCGGCAGCGGGCCCTGACAGCGGCGGGGACCGGCATGGTCAATTCCCTTCATGCTGCAACGTCGCAGGTCACTCCGGACGCAGTATCCGCCGCCAGAGAATCTCCGGCAAGCGGATCAGGCAAGCCTCCGGGCGACGAGGTCCCACACCACGTCGGCGAGGTCCTCCTTGGGGCCGCGCGGGATCTCCACCGGCTCGCCGTCGGCGGCCAGGACCACCGCCGCGTTGTCCGGCGTGCCGAAGGCGAGGTTGTCGCCGACCTGGTTGACGACGAGCAGGTCACAGCCCTTGCGGGCCAGCTTGGCCCGCCCGTTGGCCAGGACGTCGTCGGTCTCGGCCGCGAACCCCACGATCACCGACGGGTATGGCTTGAGCCCCTCGCGGCGGCGCTCGCCCAGCTCCGCGAGGATGTCGGGATTTTTCACCAGATGGATGGGGTCGGGGTCGGCCGAGGTTTTCTTGATCTTCGAGCCGCTCTGCGCCGCGGGCCGGAAGTCGGCGACGGCGGCGGCCATGACCACGGCGTCGGCGTCCTCCAGCGCCTCCAGCACGGCGGCGCGCAGCTCGGCGGCCGACTCCACCCGGACCACCGTGGCCCCGGCCGGATCGGGCAGGGCGACGTTCGCGGCGACCAGCGTGACCTCGGCGCCGCGGGCGACGGCCGTGCGGGCCAGCGCGTAGCCCTGCAGGCCCGAGGAGCGGTTGCCGATGAAGCGGACCGGGTCGATCGCCTCGCGGGTGCCGCCGGCGGAGATCACCAGACGGCGGCCGGCCAGGTCCGCGGGGCGCCCGGCCAGGACCCGGCGGCAGACCTCGAAGATCTCCTTGGGGTCGGGCAGCCGGCCGCGGCCGGTGTCGGCGCCGGTCAGGCGGCCCACGGCGGGGTCGATGACGATCGCGCCGCGCTCGCGGAGCGTGGCCACGTTGGCCCGGGTCGCGGGATGCTCCCACATCTCGGTGTGCATGGCCGGGGCGAAGACCACCGGGCAGCGCGCGGTGAGCAGGGTGTTGGTGAGCAGGTCGCCGGCCAGCCCGTGGGCGGCCTTGGCGAGCACGTCGGCGGTGGCCGGGGCGACCACCACCAGATCGGCGTTCTGCCCGATCCGGACGTGGGGCACCTCGTGCACGGAGTCCCAGACGTCGGCCGCCACCGGGTTGCCGGACAGGGCCGCCCAGGTCGGCTCGCCGACGAAGCGCAGCGCCTCCCGGGTCGGGACCACGCGGACGTCGTGACCGGACTCGGTCAGGAGGCGGAGCAGCTCGCACGCCTTGTAGGCGGCGATGCCCGCGCTCACACCGAGGACGACGGAGGGCCTGCGGCCCGGGAGGTCGGCTCCGGATGGGTGGCCGGGGGCCGGGTCGTCCGGATCGGCGGGCCCGGGACGGTGGCCCTCCCCCTCACCCGGCTCCGCCCGCCGTACGGACCGGTCGGCCGTCGCACCCTCGCCAGGCGTCCGCATCGGTGGGACTAGCCCTCGATCGGCTCGGAGGTGAGCAGGCCCTCGCTGACCTCGCGCAGCGCGATGGACAGCGGCTTCTCCTGCGCGTGGGTCTCCACGAGCGGGCCGACGTATTCCAGCAGGCCCTCGCCGAGCTGGGAGTAGTAGGCGTTGATCTGGCGCGCGCGCTTCGAGCCGAAGATCACAAGGCTGTACTTGCTGTCGACGATGTCCAGCAGCGCGTCGATCGACGGGTTGGTGATGCCTTCGGAGTAGGCGGCGTTCGTTGCCACGTTGTGATTTCCCCTAGCTAGGTGAACGACCGGGGCTCGAAGCCTCGGGAGCATCAGCCAGTAAGGCTATCAGCCGATGACATACATCCTGGACGGACGTGTTCACAAGAGTCAGGTCGAACTCCTGCTCGGCCGCCATCTCGATCCGGCCCGCCGCCAGCCGGCGGGCGATGACGTCCTCGGGCTCGGTGCCCCTGCCGCGCAGGCGCTTCTCCAGCTCCTCCCAGGTCGGCGGGGCCAGGAAGACCAGCACCGCCTCGGGCATGCTGGCCCGGACCTGGCGGGCGCCCTGGAGGTCGATCTCCAGCAGGGTGGGCACTCCGGCGGCGAGCCTGTCGAGCACCGGGCCGCGCGGCGTGCCGTATCTGTTGCCGGCGAACTCGGCCCACTCCAGCAGCTCGCCGGAGGCGGCCAGCCGGTCGAACTCGTCGTCGTCGGCGAAGAAGTATTCGACCCCGTGGGTCTCCCCGGGCCGGGGCTTCCTGGTGGTCACCGAGACCGACAGCCACACCTCGGGGTGTGCCCGCCGGAGCTCGGCGACGACCGTGGACTTGCCGACGCCTGACGGCCCCGAGAGGACCGTCAGGCGATTGCCGGTCGGTCCGGCGAAGGCTCGCGCCGCCACCGGACCTGCGACCGGGGAGGTGAAGCCACCGGACCCGCTCTCAGCGGTTGCCTCCGGGGTCCGACTCTCGTCGGGCCACGACGTTCCGGTCACTCCAAACCCCCCGTGATGCCTTTCCCGCGGATGCGGGTGAGCGTGTTCTTACTGAACCGAGACTAGCTCTCGGCACCGCCGAACTCACGCTCGAGCGAAGCGCGCTGGTTGGCGCCCAGACCCCGCACGCGGCGGGACTCTGCGATGCCCAGCCGCTCCATCAGCTGCTTGGCGCGGACCTTGCCCACGCCGGGGAGCGACTCCAGAAGAGCCGAGACCTTCATCTTGCCGATGACGTCGTCAGCCTGCCCGTCTTTGAGCACCTCAGCCAGAGAGATCGCGCCATGCTTCAGGCGGTTCTTAACCTCGGCACGCTCTCGGCGGGCCTTGGCAGCCTTCTCTAGGGCTGCGGCGCGCTGCTCAGGGGTAAGGGGAGGAAGAGCCACGCCGGGTCACCTCGAATTTCCTGTCGATGTACTCGGACGGGATGGGAAACTAGCTGGTCATGACGCTCCAAGCAACGTCAAGGCCAGTTTCTTCCCTTAGAAAATCTACTTCGTCACTTTGTGTAGCCGAAAAGTAGCCGAGCGTCGACGAAACTGCGCTCACCGCCGTGTTTTCAAGCGACGTGGATCACACCGCGCGCCCGCTGGCGGCGAGGGTGCGCCGCAGCGCCGCGGCGATCCCCGCGGCGGCCGCCCCCGGGTCGGCCGAGCCGGTGATCGGGCGGCCGATCACCAGAAGATCGGCCCCGTCGGCGAGTGCCCGCTCGGGAGTCGCTACCCTTGCCTGATCCTGACTCTCGGCGCCGACGGGGCGGACGCCGGGAGTGATCAGGGTGATGTCCGGCCCGACCTCTGCCCGCACCGTGGCGACCTCACGCGGCGAGCAGACGAGGGCCTGGGCGCCCGCGCCGACGGCCATGATCGCCATACGGCGCACGGCGTCGTCGGAGGGACCCCTCAGGCCGATCCGCTCCAGATCGGCCTCGGAGAGCGACGTGAGCACCGTCACGGCCGCGATCTGGGTGCCGGGCAGGGCCTCCACCGCCGCCTCGATCATCGCGGGGCCACCGGCCGCGTGGACGGTCAGGATCGCGGGCTTGAGCCGCGCCACCGCCTTGGCCGCGCCCGCGACGGTGTTCGGGATGTCGTGGAGCTTCAGGTCGAGGAAGATCTGCACGCCGCTCGCGCCGCGCACCGAGGCGATCACCTCGGGGCCGTAACGGAGGTAGAGTTCGAGTCCGACCTTGACCGTGCTCACGTGCGGCGTCACCAGGCTCGCCCAGTGGGCCGCGGTCTCCAGGTCGGGTGCGTCCAGGGCGACGGCGATGGGTGCGGGCGTCACAGGGAACTCTCCTCTAGATCTATCCGGTGCCGGGTGGACGCCCCCGGCGGGCGATGGGCCAGCCCGACCGCGTCGGCCAGCCGGTGGAAGCCGCGCGCCGCCAGGAGCTCCTCCAGCTCCCGCAGGATGCGCAGGCAGGCGTAGGGGTCGTGGAACAGCGCCGTGCCGACGGCGACGACGCAGGCCCCGGCGAGGATGAGCTCGAAGGCGTCCCTGCCGGTCAGCACGCCGCCCATGCCGATGATGGGCACGCTGGGCAGCGCGGCGTGGACCTGCCACACGCAGCGTACGGCCAGCGGCCGGATGGCCGGTCCGGACAGGCCGCCGGTGACCGCCGCCAGCGACGGGCGCATGGCCTCGGTGTCGATGCTCATGCCGAGCGGGTTGTTGATCATCGAGAGCGCGTCGGCGCCGCCGTCCACGCAGGCGCGGGCGACGCTCACGACGTCCACCACGTCCGGGGAGAGCTTGGCGACCACGGGCACGTCGTAGCGCATCACCGAGCGCACCGAGGCGATCACCTCGGCCGAGGCGGCCCCGTCGCGGGCGAAGACCCGCCCCCGGTCCTCGATGTTGGGGCAGGACAGGTTGACCTCCACGGCGCTCACCCCGGGGGCGTCGGTGAGCCGGCGGGCCAGCGCGGTGTATTCGGCCACGGTGCCGCCGCCGATGGAGACCACGGTCCTGACGTTCCGCTGGGCCAGCCAGGGCAGCTCGCGCTCCAGGAAGGCGTCCACGCCCGGCCCCTGCAGGCCGATGGCGTTGAGCATGCCCGAGGGCGTCTCGGCCATCCTGGGGGTCGGACGGCCCGCTCTGGGGGCCATCGTGATCGACCGCGTGGTCAGCGCGCCGATCCGGCCCAGGTCGAAGAACTGGGCCAGCTCGGAGCCCGACGCCGCGCATCCCGCGGCCGTGGTGATCGGATTGACGAGCTCCACGTGCCCCAGGTAGGTCCGCATGTCAACCGGCATTCCGCGATCCCCCACCGGGCGCTCCGAGCGCGTCGAACGGGATCGTCCCCACGTCGTCGAACCGGACGCGCTCGCCCCGGAAGACCGGCCCCTCCACGCACGAGCGCACCATCCGGGTCACGCCGTCGTCGCCGATGACCGGCAGCACGCACGTCATGCAGACGCCCACCCCGCACGCCATCCGCTCCTCCACGGCCACCTGGACCGGGATGTCGAACTCGACCGCCACGGCGGTGACGCCGCGCAGCATCGACATGGGGCCGCAGGCGTAGACCACGTCGGCCCGGACGTCGGCGATCACGCCGGGCAGCACGTCGGTCACCCGGCCGCGCAGGCCCAGGGAGCCGTCCTCGGTGGTCAGCGTGGTCGTCTCCCCCATCCTGCGGGCGCGCAGCGCGCCGAAGACCCGGTCGGCCGAGGCCGCGCCCAGCACGAAGTCGACGCGGCAGCCGCGCTGCTGGAGCACGTCGGCCACGGGGAACAGCGTCGCCGAGCCGTACTCACCGCCGACCAGGACGCAGGTCACCGGGTCGCGCGGCAGCGGGAAGGGCCGGCCGAGCGGCCCGACCAGGTCAAGCGTGTCACGGGCGCGGCGCTCGGCCAGCCACGCCGTGCCGGGGCCGCGCACGGTGAAGACGAACTCCACCGTGCCGCTGTAGTCGGGCTTGACGTCGTGGATGGAGAAGGCACGGCGCGTCAGCATCGACGTCTGCGCCCCGCCGACGGCCACCGCGACGAAGTGGCCGGGCCGGAACCGCTCGGCGATGCCGGGCGCGACCACGGTCAGCGCATGGTAGGCGTCGACCCGGCGCGTCGTCAGCACCGTGCCCGTCACCTGTACCGGAGTAACAGGCGTCTCCCTCACCTCCGCCGGGGCCTCAGCCCCGCAACCGCCGTGCCTGTGGTCGCGCCCGGCTCCTCACTCGCTCCGCGGACGGCTCATCGCCGGCCGTCCGCCACACCCGTCCGTCCCGTGACCGACGTGTCTGCGGTCACGCCCGGCTCCTCATCCGCTCCGCGGACGGCTCATTCCTCGCCGCCCACCGCACTCGCCTGTCCCCTCAGCCGCTCCGCGTGCTCCTGGAGCGACCGTACGCCGATGTCGTCGCGGACGACGGCCTGGATGCCCTGGACCGCCGCGGCGAGCCCCTGGACGGTCGTGATGCAGGGGATTCCCCGCAGCACGGCCGCGGTGCGGATCTCGTAGCCGTCCAGCCGCGGCCCGGACTGGCCGGGGCTGCCGAAGGGCGTGTTCACGATGAGATCCACCTCACCATCCAGGATGCGCCGGCCGATGGTCGGCTCGCCCCCCGGGCCCGTTCCTTCACTCTGCTTGCGCACGATCTTGGCATGGACGCCGTTGCGGCGCAGCACCTCGGCGGTCCCCTCGGTGGCGAGAATCTCGAACCCGAGGTCGGCGAGCGCCTTGACCGGGAAGATCATGGCACGTTTGTCCCGGTTGGCCACCGAGACGAAGGCCCGGCCCCCGGTCGGCAGCGAGCCGTAGGCGGCGGCCTGCGACTTGGCGTAGGCCGTGCCGAAGAACTCGTCGATGCCCATGACCTCGCCGGTGGAGCGCATCTCCGGGCCCAGCACGGTGTCGACGCCGCGGAAGCGGTTGAACGGCAGCACCGCCTCCTTGACCGCGATGGGCGCGTCCAGCGGCATGGTGCCGCCGTCGCCCTCGGCCGGGAGCATGCCCTCGGCGCGCAGCTCGGCCACCGTGGCGCCCATCATCACCCGCGCCGCCGCCTTGGCCAGCGGCACCGCCGTGGCCTTGGAGACGAACGGCACCGTACGGCTGGCGCGCGGGTTGGCCTCCAGCACGTAGAGGATGTTGGCCGACATGGCGTACTGCACGTTGAGCAGGCCGCGCACGCCCACGCCGCGGGCGATGGCCTCGGTGGCGGTGCGGATGCGCTTGATGTCGTGGCTGCCGAGCGTCATCGGGGGCAGCGAGCACGCCGAGTCGCCGGAGTGGATGCCGGCCTCCTCGATGTGCTCCATCACGCCGCCGAGGTAGAGCTCCTCGCCGTCGAACAGCGCGTCCACGTCGATCTCGACGGCCTCGTCGAGGAACTTGTCCACCAGCACCGGGTGGTCGCTGGCCGCGCCGGCCTTGGACATGTAGGTGCTCAGCGTCTCGTCGTCGTAGACGATGGCCATGCCGGCGCCGCCGAGGACGTAGGAGGGCCGGACCAGGACCGGGTAGCCGATCTCCTCGGCGATCGCCAGCGCCTCCTCCACGGTCACCGCGGTGCCGTGCTTGGGCGCGGGCAGGCCGGCCTCGGCCAGGACGCGGCCGAAGGCGCCGCGCTCCTCGGCCAGGTGGATCGACTCCGGCGAGGTGCCGACGATCGGGACGCCGGCGTCCTTGAGCGCCTGGGCCAGGCCGAGCGGGGTCTGGCCGCCGAGCTGGACGATGACGCCGGCGACCGGGCCGGTCTGCTGCTCGGCGTGGACGACCTCCAGGACGTCCTCCAGGGTGAGCGGCTCGAAGTAGAGCCGGTCGGAGGTGTCGTAGTCGGTGGAGACCGTCTCCGGGTTGCAGTTGACCATGACGGTCTCGTATCCGGCCGCCGACAGCTCGAAGGAGGCGTGCACGCACGCGTAGTCGAACTCGATGCCCTGACCGATCCGGTTCGGCCCCGAGCCGAGGATGAGGACCTTGGGGCGCTCCCCGTAGGGGACCTCGGTCTCCTCGTCGTAGGTGGAGTAGAGGTAGGGCGTGCGGGCGGCGAACTCGGCGGCGCAGGTGTCGACGGTGTTGTAGACCGGCCGGACGCCCAGCGCGTGGCGCAGGTCCCGGACCCGGGGCTCGGTCATGTCGCGCAGCTCGGCGATCTGCACGTCGCTGAAGCCGTACCGCTTGGCCCGGGTCAGCACCTCGGCGGTGAGCTGGGGCGCCTGGCGCAGCTCGGCGGCGACCTCGTCGATGGCGAACAGCTGGTCCAGGAACCACGGGTCCACCGCGGTGGCCTCGAACAGCTCCGCGGACGTGGCCCCGGCCCGGATGGCCTGCTGCATGGTGAACAGCCGGCCGTCGTGCGGCGTGCGGCAGGCCGCGAGGAGGTCGTCCTTGCCGCCCGGCTCGCCCGCCCAGGTGAAGACCGCGCCCTTCTTCTCCAGCGAGCGCAGCGCCTTCTGCAGGGCCTCGGGGAAGGAGCGGCCGATGGCCATGGCCTCGCCGACCGACTTCATGTGGGTCGTCAGGGTCTGGTCGGCCCCGGCGAACTTCTCGAAGGCGAAGCGTGGCACCTTGACCACGATGTAGTCGAGCGAGGGCTCGAACGACGCCGGGGTCTCCTTGGTGATGTCGTTGGGGATCTCGTCCAGGGTGTAGCCGATGGCCAGCTTGGCGGCGATCTTGGCGATCGGGAAGCCGGTGGCCTTGGAGGCCAGGGCGCTGGAGCGGGAGACGCGCGGGTTCATCTCGATGACGACCATGCGGCCGGTGCGCGGGTCGACGGCGAACTGGATGTTGCAGCCGCCGGTGTCGACGCCGACCTCGCGGATGACCGCGATGGCGACGTCGCGCATGTTCTGGTATTCGCGGTCGGTGAGGGTCAGGGCGGGGGCCACGGTGACGCTGTCGCCGGTGTGCACGCCCATCGGGTCGATGTTCTCGATGGAGCAGACGATGACGACGTTGTCGGCCTTGTCGCGCATGACCTCCAGCTCGTACTCCTTCCAGCCGAGGATGGACTCCTCCAGGAGCACCTCGGTGGTCGGCGAGGCGTCGAGGCCCGCTCCGGCGATGCGGCGCAGGCCGTCCTCGTCGTGGGCGAAGCCGGAGCCGACGCCGCCCATGGTGAAGGAGGGGCGCACCACCAGGGGGTAGCCCAGCTCGCCGGCGGCGGCCAGGCACTCGTCCAGGGTGTGGCAGACGAACGAACGGGCCGAGTCGGCGTTGAGGCCGCGCTCGGCGGCGACCTTGGCCACGATGCCCTTGAACAGCTCGCGGTTCTCGCCCGCCTGGATGGCGTCCACGTCGGCGCCGATCAGCTCGACGTCGTATTTGGCCAGGACGCCGGCCTCGTGCAGGGCGATCGCGGTGTTCAGCGCGGTCTGGCCGCCGAGGGTGGGCAGCAGCGCGTCGGGCCGCTCCTTGGCGATGATCTTCTCGACGATGTCCGGGGTGATCGGCTCGACGTAGGTGGCGTCGGCGAACTCGGGGTCCGTCATGATCGTCGCCGGGTTGCTGTTGACGAGGATCACGCGGAAGCCCTCGGCGCGCAGCACGCGGCAGGCCTGGGTCCCCGAGTAGTCGAACTCGCAGGCCTGCCCGATCACGATCGGCCCGGAGCCGATCACCATGACCGACTGGATGTCCGTGCGCTTAGGCATCCTTGTTCCCCTCCGTTTCGCCCTCAACACCTCCGAGACCGCCGCCCGCGAACTGCTCGGCATCGTCGCCGAACGGCCGCGCGACGTCGTCATCTTCGACACCGTCAGCCGCT
>NZ_JBSFPS010000316.1:0-10911 GCF_053588315.1 Streptosporangium sp. NPDC003464
CTGGCCGATGCGGCGGCCCGAGGTGCTGACGGCGGCTGAGTGCGGGGCTGTGGCCCACTGAGCGACCATGGCGGCCAACGCTCCGGACGATGCGGGGTCAGGAAGCCCCGTCGATCCACCGGCCCTCCTACGTTCTCCAGTGCCTTCACGGTACCCACCGGAGTCCACGGGGAGTCCAAAATGATGTGATCGTCGGTGCTGTCGGATCCGATGTCGATCGTGAAGAAGGAACCGAATTCCGCCCCCTTGCGCAAGGCGTTCAGAATCAACTTTGGAGGAGCCGGTCGAAGTGATTCCATAGCGCTGCTGCTCCATTCATAAAAATCGCACAGCGAAGAAGCCGGACGACGTTCCCGGCGAACTCGAAAAGAAAGGTCAGGTCATCGGATGGCTCCCTCCGGTGGTCAACGTCACATGGGGGATGCCGGTCCGCGGGTGTGCGGAGACCTCGGCGTCGACCCGGTAGACGTCCCTGAACAGCGCCGGTGTCAGCACCTCGTGTGGAGTCCCCAGCGCCACGACCTCGCCCGCGTGCATGACACAGATGCGGTCGCAGAACGCGGCAGCCAGGTTGAGATCGTGCAGCGCGATCACCGCGGTGACCCCGAGGCCGCGTACCAGGCGCAGCGCGTCGAGCTGGTGGCGCAGGTCCAGATGGTTGGTCGGCTCGTCCAGCACCATCGTCCCCGGCCGTTGCGCCAGTGCTCGGGCGATGAGCACCCGCTGCTTCTCCCCGCCCGACAGCCGGTCGAAGGGCGCGTACGCCAGATCGGCCACGTCCAGGCGTTCCAGGGCGTCGGCGATGATCGCCCGGTCGTCGGGGGCGTCCCCGTCGAAGGCGCGCTTGTGCGGGGTACGGCCCATGGCCACCACGTCGTAGACGCTCAGCTCGAAGTCGCCGCCGCTCTCCTGCAGCACCGCCGCCAGCCTGCGGGCCAGCCACCTGCCCGGCATCCGCCACACGTCGTGCCCGTCGAGGAGCACCTGACCGGAGGTGGGGCGCTGCGCCCGGTACAGGGTGCGCAGCAGGGTCGACTTCCCGGCGCCGTTAGGACCGGCCAGGCCGAGCACCTCACCGGAGGGCACCTCCAGCGTCACATCGCGCACGAGGTCCTTGCCGTCGATGCGCACCGAAACCTGCCGTACGGCCAGCGCGGCCGCCCGCTCCGTCATCGCCTCTTCCGTCACGACCGCCTCCGCATCAGCCACAGGAAGAACGGCCCGCCCACCAGCGCCGTGATGATCCCCACGGGGATCTCCTCGGGGGCGATCAGCGTCCGCGCGACCAGGTCGGCCACGATGAGGAACGCCGCCCCGAGCAGCGCCGTGGCCGGCAGCGCCCGCCGGTGGTCGGCCCCGACGAACAGCCGTACGACGTGAGGCATGATCAGCCCGACGAACCCGATGGCGCCGCTGACCGCGACGATGGCGCCGATCATCACGGCCACCAGCACGAACAGCGCCGCCCTGAACCGGTGCACGTCCAGCCCCAGGGAGGCAGCCGCCTCCTCCCCGGCCAGCAGCAGGTTCAGCGGGCGGGAGACGCCCAGCAGGACGACGGTGCCCACCAGCACGGCCGCCGCGGGCACCCACACCATCGTCCACGTCGTCCCCGCCAGGCCACCCAGCATCCAGCGCACAGCCGACTGCGTCTTGTGCGGGTCACTGGAGGTCACCAGCAGGAAGCTGGCGACCGCCGACAGCACCTCGGCCATCGCCACCCCGGCCAGCACCAGGCGCACCGTGGTCATCCGCCCGCCCGACCGGGCCAGGAAGTAGACCGCGACCAGCGCCGCCAGCGCCCCCGCGAACGCGGCGACCGGCAGCGAGAACGCCCCGAAGAAGGTCAGACCGAACACCACCACGGCCACCGCGCCGACGCTGGCCCCCGAGGAGACGCCCAGCAGCATCGGATCGGCCAGCGGGTTGCGCACCAGCGCCTGCAACGCCATCCCGCAGACCGACAACCCCGCGCCGATGACCCCGCACAGCAGCACACGCGGCAGCCGTACGTCCATGACGATGGTCTCCCGGACCGGAGCCCAGACCGGCTCGGCCAGCGCGGGATGGAGCCGGTGCAACAAGATGCCCCACACCTGCCCGGCGGGCAGGCTGATCGACCCGGCCGCGATCCCCGCCGTGGCCGCCCCGCCCAGCAACAGCGCGCACAACAGCAGCACCAGCGGGTACGGCAGGCCAGGGCGCCGCGCGAGAGGTGCGGTGGCTCGGGCGTCGGCGGTCCGGGAGACCTTGGTCAGCTCGCTCACTTGAACCGGCCGGCATGGATCTGCCGGGCCAGCGACTCCACCGCCGACGGCGCCCGGACCCCGAGCACGACCGACGACAGCGGCAGCACCGCGAACCGCTGCTCCTTGATCGCCGGCACGTCCGCGAGCGCCGGGTTCGACAGCAGGAACCTCTTCTTGTCGGCCACCGACTGGTCGCCGTAGTCGTAGATGACGATCCAGTCGGGCGCCCGCTCGGCGACCTGCTCGAACGACACGTCACCCCACGCCTTGTCCACGTCGGCGAACAGGTTCCGCGCGCCCGCCAGCGTGATGACGTCGTTGCCGACGCCCTTGCCGCCGGCGGTGAACGCGGTCTTGTCACCGCTGTCGTAGACGAACAGCTTGACCGGGCTCACCCCGGCGAGCTTCTCCTTGACCTGTGCCAGTGGCGCGCGCAGGCGGGTGATGAGGGAATCGGCCCGATCGCGCACACCGAAGATCGCGGCGACGTTGTGGATCTCCTGGTCCATCAGGTCCAGGGTCACCGGGCCGGTCGGGCAGTCCTCGATGTTGAGGTAGGTGTCGATCCCGGCCTTGCCCAGCGCGTCGCGGCTGCGGCCCTCCTTCTCGTCGAAGGTGCTGGAGAAGCCGCCGTAGACGAAGTCGGGCTCGGCAGCCAGCAGCGCCTCGTGAGAGGGGTACCCCTTGGCGAGCACCTTGATCCCGTTGTAGGCGGCCTGGTACTCGGGAAGGATCTTGTCATCGAGGTAGCCGGTGCCGATCATCGCCTGCTGCAGCCCCAGCGCCAGCATCACCTCGGTGGCGTGCTGGTTGAGCGAGACCGCCCGCCGCGGCGGGCGCTCGTACGTCGTCTTGACGCCGCAGTTGTCGATGGTGACCGGGAACCCCGCGACCGGTGCGGTGGACGCCGCGGCGGAGGCCTTGACCTCAGCGGGCGCGCCGCCGCAGCCGGCGAGGAGTACGGCGGAGAGCAGCAGGGACAAAGGGCGTCTGCCCGTCATGGATGGTTCCTCTCACGGAATCTGCACCATGGGGCGGTCCTGTCGGAAGGCGGCGGAAACCGGCCCGGGAGACGTCTCCGGGCACGCGTCGGCGCACCGGCCACGCGGCACCGCCGCGCGGCGCGCTGTTCATCGGCCCATCGGGCACGCCGACCCGCTCCTCTCCGGGGAGATCCGCCCCAGTTCTGTCGAGGAGGCGACCGCGTGAGTCTCCTGGCTCTCGGGTCGAGGCTCGTCCCCGCCTTCCCACCCCGGAGTGGGGCAGTGGCCGTATGGGGATCCGCTCGCCGATCACAGTGGCGGTACCGCGCCGGATTCACACCGGCTTCCTCGACCGCGCTCGCCTTTCCGTCATCATTACACGAAGCCATCAATTCACTGAATACCGGTGATGTGGTGAATCCCATTCGGAGCACCGCACGGTTCTTCTCAGCCGGTCAGCGCGACGGAGGCGCCCGTTCGACCGGCCTACCCTTACGACGGCGGTGTCCGCTCAGCGCACCGGCTGGCTAGAATCCCGCTGTGGATGGTTCGTCCGTGCCCGACCGGGTGCGGACGTCGTAAGAGGGAATCCGGTGGGAATCCGGGACTGCCCCGCAGCGGTGAGTGGGAACGACCGCCGTCATACGCACTGGGCCTGTGGCCTGGGAAGCGACGGTCAGTAGGTCACGCCTTGTTCAGGTGTGGTGCCCGCGAGTCCGAAGACCTGCCTTCCGCCCGTGCACCGACCGGTGCGCGGTGGTTCGCGGCCTCGTGGGAGGGCCTGGGACGCGCCCGCAGGACCTGCCTGCTGTGCGCTTCTTCCTCCTGCCCGGCCGCATCCTGGCAATAGCGAGGGAAGCTGCCATGACAACGACGACCCTCGGGTATCCGCGCATCGGCGCGCACCGAGAGCTCAAATTCGTCACCGAGGAGTACTGGGCCGGGCGCGTCGGCGAAGAGGAACTGCAGTCCACGGCCTCGACGCTGCGGCGGGCGGTGTGGACCGAGCTGCGGGACTCCGGCCTGGGGACGATCCCGTCGAACACCTTCTCCTTCTACGATCACGTGCTGGACACCAGCGTCATGGTCGACGCGGTCCCCGACCGGTACCGGGCGCTGTCCGGCCTGGAGCGGTATTTCGCGATGGCGCGCGGCACCGCAGACATCCCGGCGCTGGAGATGACCAAGTGGTTCGACACCAACTACCACTACATCGTCCCCGAGCTGTCCCTGGACGCCCGGTTCCGGCTCGCCGACGGCGCGCAGGCGAAGCCCGTGGCCGAGTACCTCGAGGCCAAGACCCTGGGGGTCGAGACCCGGCCGGTGCTGGTCGGCCCGCTGACCTACCTTCTGCTGGCCAAGGCCGCGCCGGGCTCGCCTGAGGGGTTCGTGCCGCTGGATCTGCTGGGCGCCCTGGTGGAGGTCTATGCCGAGCTGCTGGAGCGGCTCGCTGGAGCCGGCGCGCAGTGGGTGCAGCTGGACGAGCCGGCACTGGCCGGGGATCTCGGCGCGCGGGAGGTCGAAGCACTCGAGCGGGCCTACCGCCGCCTGGGCGGGCTGTCCAGCCGCCCGAAGATCCTGCTGGCCACCTACTTCGGCACCGTCGCGGCCGAGGCGTTGAAGGTGGTCGCCTCCACCGCGGTCGAGGCGATCGGGCTGGACTTCGTCACTCGCCCGGACACCCTGGAGGTGGCGGCCTCAGCGCGGAGGTCGCGGGTCTCCTACCGGGCCGCAGCCACCTCCGCCGTGGCTTCGGTCAGCCGCACCTCCAGGGCCGTGCTGTGCGTGCGTTCCTGCGCCAGCCGCTCCCCGGCGGCGACGGCCTCGGCCAGTGCGCGAGTCAGCTCGCCCTCGCGCGCCGCTAGGCGCTCGCCCTGCTCAGCAGCCGCTTGGCGCAGTCAGTCCGCCTCCGCGCGTAGCGTGTCGCGCTCGGCGCGGGCCTGATCTGCGTCCTTTTCCGTCGCGACGCGTGCCTCGGCGTGCTCGCGAACCTCGCGCAGCGCCTGACGTTCGGTGGCGGCCGCGGCGGCGCGCTGATCGGTAGCCTCGGTCCGCTCGTCGGCCCGCTCGGCGCTGCGCTCCAGCAGCCCGTCGCGCAGCTCGGTCAGCAACCGCAGCTGCGCGGCGCCGACGGCGATCCGTTCGCGCAGGGCCGGGGTGTGCTGAGCATCCAATTCGCGTAATCGGGCCTGCTGTGCGACCACGGCGGCTTCCACCTCTAGTCCTCCCGCCGCCGGCCTCTGGGTGTGAGCTGCACCAGGCCGTGGCGCACCAGCACCCGGTGCACCGTCGCCCGGGACGGCACCTGTCTGGAAGCAGCGAAGATGACAGTAGGACCTGCGTTTGACCTGGGCACTGTCAGTTAGATGGATATCGAAATACCCGCGTCTATGGCATCGAAGTTGACAGTATGGAGCCGAAGATCAACTGCCTTGCCCGTGCCCTCCGACAGGAGCGCGTACTTGCGGCCGGCGGACTTGGCGGTCGCGGGTTCGGCCGCGTGCGCCTGGGGGGTGTGGGAGAGGAAAAAGGTCAGGAGTAAGGCAAGGAGCACCGAGATAGAGCGGGCTTTCGTCCTCATCTACCATCCAGCGGTCGTGGTGGCGCCGACCCGGCGATCTTACGCCGGGGCCGCGGTCGCCGGATATGCCGTCCGAGGGCCGACAGCAGAACGACCTCCAGGCAGATGGTGATCAGCCCGATGACGGCACTGGTGGCTGAGGCGGGCATCATGAACGCCGTGTGGGAGGCGAGGATGCCTCCGATCAGCCAGAGGCGATGGCTGTCGGCCCAGTCGCCCGACCGCCGCCGGCGCAGGACCAGCCAGCCGAACGGGATCGCGGTCATCGCCCCGGCGAACAGTCGAAGTGGCGGCGACATCATGTCGCCGAACAGCAGGTCCGGTCCGAGACCGAGCGGCAGCAGCGTGGTCAGGAAGGCCATCGTCAGATACCCCGCGACGATGCCGACCACGACGGGCCGTGGGGCCCGCCGGTCGCTTCGGACCCCGTCCGGCGACCGGCGCCGGGGCAGCACGCGCAGGGCCGGCCAGGCCAGCAGCGCGATCATCAGCAGGTAGGCGACGGTCCATCCCCACGGGGTCTGATTGCCGGGGTCCTCGGTGGCCGAGATGACGACTCTCAGCCCGAGCACACCGGCTACGGCCAATGCGCCGGTGACGATGAACCCGCCGGTGCGCAGATAGCTCTGATCGCGCAGGCGCGGGAAGAGCAGGTTGGTGATCGCGACGGGCAGGAGCACGCTGAGCGCGACGTGGACGCCGCTCTGTGACTCCTAATAGGTCCAGTTGATGCCGAGGGCGCGCAGGCCCCAGTCGGCGGCGCCGTACATGTGCGGGCTGGTCAGGGCCTGCAGACCGGGTCCGTCCTCGGCTACCTGATAGGCCAGGCCGAGCACCACCAGGCTGGTCCATCCGCCGCCGGCCCGCGCGACCGCCTCGCGGACGAGCAGGACGCCGGCGCCGTACATCACCAGCAACAGCGGCAGGAGCAGCCAGGTGAACGGGACGGCGACCGCTGAGAACGTCGGCTGCGCGCAGAACGTCGTCAGCAGCGCCAAGGTCCACGCGGCACGCAGGCGGTCGCGGCCGGGCCGGGAGCGGCCCGGCCGGATGTCCGTGCGCATCGCTTGCTCTGCCCGTACGCGCTGATCACCGGTCATGGGCGTCGGCCAGTCCCTGAATGTCGATCTTGGTCATGGCGTGCAGGGCGGTGAGGACGCGTTCGGCGGCCTCCGGTTCGGCGCCTTGGAGGAGCTCCCGCAGGGCCGTGGGCATGACCTGCCAGGTCACCCCGAAACGATCGACCAGGGAGCCACCCGGCCCCTCTTCGCCGCCATCGGTGAGGCCCGCCCAGAGGGTGTCCACCTCCTCCTGGCCGTCGCACTCCACGTACATCGACAAGGCCCTGGTGAAGGGATACCGGGACCCACCGTTGTGAGCGATGTAACGCTGACCGGCCATTTGGAAGACGACGGTCATGACGCGACCGTCCGCGGTGCGCTCGATGTCGATGATCCCGGAATCGGCGAACAGTGCAGTGTAGGAGGTGGCCGCGGCTTCGGCTTGGCCGTCGAACCACAGGAAGGTGCTGACGCGCATGGTGCTCTCCTTCAGTGCTTGATGGACCGGTGGGGTGCCGGATCGGCGTAGTCGTCGAGCGCGACGGTGTCGGCCACCGACTCCAGACCTCGGCTGACCAGGCGTTTGGGCAGGTAGCGCACGAGTCGTACGGACTGGTTCCGCAGCCACATCTGTGCCCGCGTGTCCGGCATCAGGCCACCGTCGCCGGCGGTCCGGGCGAAGTGCTGGGCCCGGTCGACGAACTCGCGCATGCCCCTCTCGTACGCGGCATAGGCCACCCGCTGGTCGCCCCTGGCCTTGAACAGTTCACCGGCGAGCACGTAGGCGCCGACCAGGGCGAGGCTGGTGCCGATCCCGGACATGGGAGAGGCGCAGAAGGCGGAGTCCCCCACCAGCACGGTCCGGCGGGTCGACCAGGTGCCGACCTGCACCTGCTCGACCCGGTCGAAGTAGAAGTCGGACGCGTCCCAGATCTGCGGCAGGAAAGCGGGGACCTCCCATCCCGCGTGCTCGAAGGTGCGCGCGACGACTTGCTTCTGCGCGGCGACGTCTCGCCGGTCGAACTCGAGCCCGGGGGCACGGAAGAAGAACCCCGCGAGGGCCCTGCCCGGCTCGGTCAGCGGACGCAGGCCCGCTGTTCTGCCGGCACGGCCGTCACCACCGGGCATGGTGTACATGAGTTGCCAGCCGTCCAGATCCACCTCGGACGTGACGGAGAAGAGCGCGATGAAGGAGCCGAGGTCGCGGACGTAACGGTCCTCGGGGCCGAACGTCAGCCGGCGCACGCTGGAATGGACGCCGTCCGCGCCGACGAGCAGATCGAACCGCCTGGAGACCCCCTTCTCGAATGCCACTGTGATGCCGTCCTCGTCCTGCAGCACGTCGGTGATCGCGTCGTCGAAGACGTACTCGACGTCGTCGCGGATCGCCTCGTGGAGGATCCGGGCCAGGTCGGTGCGCAGGAGCGCCCACTCGGCGACCGGCCCGCCGGACGGCCCGAACACGTCGGTGCCCAGGCTCGCCACCCGCTTGCCGCTTTCGTCGATGAAGGCCATGCCGCGGGCTCCGATGCGAGCGTGGCGGATCTGCGGAACGAGGCCCATGCGTTCGATCACCTGCCGCGCGGTGCCCCGGATGTCGACGGCGTGACCGCCCGTGCGAGGCGCCGGCGCACGCTCCACCACCGTCGGCCGGAATCCGTACCGGCGTAGCCAGTACGCCAGAGCCGCCCCGGCGATGCCGCCCCCTGACACGAGGATGTCCCTGTTCTTCATTCGTCCTTCCCCCACGTTCGTGACTACGGCGTATCTTCGCCTTGTGCGTACACCGTATGGGCACGGTAAGGGCGTGGAAGCACGTTCGAGAGCAAAAGTGAACTAGTGCAAGCGACAAAGTGAACTAGTACGCTATACCTGCCATGTCCCCGTCGGACCGGAGGATCACGTGCCATCGACGCAGCGCCCGGAGCCGCCCTACCGGGCGATCGTCGCGGAGATCCGCTCCTGGATCGACGGCGGCGATCTCCGCCCCGGCGACCGAGTGCCGTCCATCCGGGCCATCGCGCAGCGGTGGGGCGTCGCGATCGCGACCGCGACCAAGGTGACGGCCGCTCTGCGCGAGGAGGGCCTCGTTGAGACGAAGGGCGGTTCGGGCACAGTGGTCAGCTCCCAGGCCGGCCGTCGGCCCGCTCGCCCGCAGCACCGCGACACCACGGCCGCGCGACAGGCCGAATCGGCCGACCAGGAGATGCTCCGGACGCGCATCCTCCGCGCCGCCGTTGACCTCGCTGACACCGAGGGGCTGCACGCGCTGTCGATGCGCCGGCTCGCGGCCAAGCTGGAGCTCGGGCCGATGTCCCTGTACCGGCATGTCACCGGGAAGGAGGAACTGCTGGTCCAGATGGCCGACATCGTGTTCGGCGACCTCGATCTGCCCGAGCGCGGACCGCAGGGGTGGCGCGCCAAGCTCGAACTAGTCGCCCGTCAGCAATGGCGGCTCTGTCGGCGGCACGTGTGGCTGCCCCATGTCGTCTCGTTCACCCGGCCCGTTCTGGCCCCCAACATGATGGCCCACACCGAGTGGACCCTGCGGGCGCTCGAGGAGCTCCATCTCCCCATGGACGTCCGGTTCCAGGAGACGCTCACCCTGCACGCGCTCGTCGTCACCGTCGGGCTGTCCAAGGCAGCCGAGGCCGAGGCCGAGCGGAACACGGGCATGACCTTGCAGCGCTGGTCGGAAGCCGAGCGCTCGCGCCGGCAGGAGCTCCTCGCCGACGGAAGATTCCCCCTCCTGGCGACGATCTCGGGCGATGCGGCGCCCGATCTGGACGTCTTGTTCGAGTACGGCCTGGCCCGCCATCTGGACGGATTCGCGGCCCTGGTCGGCGACCAGGGCTCCTAGGGCCTGTACGGGGTTGAGATCAGCGGGATTCGCCTGCGCGGTGGTCTGCGGTCCTGGTAGGCCATCGTCATGGCGCGTGGAGATCTCACTGACGAGGAATGGTCCTTGATCGATCCTCATCTGCCCTTGGGTGAGCGAGGCCCGATCCCGGACCTGCGACAGCAGTTCAACGCGGTGATGTGGCGGTTTCGTACCGGCAGTCCGTGGCGGGATCTGCCTGAGGAGTACGGCCCCTGGTCCATCGTCTACGACCGGTTTCGGTCGTGGGCCACGGCCGGGATCTTCGAGCAGCTGATGCAGGCGGTGATCGCCGAGGCCGCGGCCCGGGGGCAGGCCGACCTTGAGCTGGTCAGCGTGGACTCCACCACGGCCCGCGCCCACCACCACGCCGCCGGAATGATCTTGGACGGCGAGGTGGTCAAGGCACTGGAAGAGGCCGCCGAACAGGAAAAGGGGCTGCGTCAAAGGGGCAAAACCCCCAGGACGGCGAACCCGGCGAAGACCGGGACGGGGACGGACGCCGGCGGTTACGACTGCGGCGCCGAATACGGCTGAAGGTGGCCGGGCTGGGCCGCTCTCGGGGCGGGCCGACCAGCAAGGTCCGCCTGTCGACCGACCGGCGATGCCGTCCGCTGTCCTTCGTCCTGACCCCGGGCCAAGCCGGCGACAGCCCACAGTTTCGCGCCGTCCTGGCCCGGATCAAGGTCCGCCTGCCCGTCGGTCCTCCGCGCACCCGCCCGGCCGCGGTGGCCGCCGACAAGGCCTACTCCTCCCACGGCAACCGCCGCTATCTGCGCAGGCGCCGCATCAAGGCCGTCATCCCCGAAAAGACCGACCAGGCGGCCAACCGCAAGAACCGCGGCTCCCGTGGCGGCCGCCCGGTCAGCCATGATGCAGAGCTCTACAAGCAGCGCAACACGGCCGAACGGTGCATCAACCGGATCAAGGAGCGGCGCGCTCTGGCCTTCCGCTTCGACAAGAACCCCGAAAGCTACCTCGCGGGCCTTCATCTACGCGGAGCCATCTTATGGATCCGAAGCCTTCAACCCACCTGAAGATCCGAAGTCCATACAGGCCCTAGTTGTAATGACCACGGACGTTGAGAACGCAGGGCGACACGGTCTGTGGATCGTTGAAGAGTGAAGGGCCTGCGGGTTCGGTGTGGATTGCGATATCT
>NZ_JBSFPS010000317.1:0-10835 GCF_053588315.1 Streptosporangium sp. NPDC003464
TCGGCGTACGGCACGGTCAGGCTCCCCCTGTGGTGTCGGCGGTGCGGTCGAGGATTTCCAGCAGGTCGTTCGCGTATCGGGCGGCGATGCCGTTCCACGCGGCCTCAGCCGCCGCCGTCACCCTGACAGTCGGTCCCCAGGCCGACGGCTACCACGTCCCTCCATACCGTCAAGCGGCCGCGGCGCACGGCCGCGGCCCCCGCCCGGTGAGCCATTCCAGAACCTTGCGATGGCCGTGACAGGCGTCTTCGAAATGCCCCCAACGCCAGTAACGGGGCTGGTCACGGACCCCCGTGACCCATGTCCGGTAGGAAACCGCGGCGACCTCCCCCTCACCCACGGCCGCGGAGGCGACGCCGTAGGTGCGGATCACGACGCGCCCCCCGGGCGCGAACAGCACATCATCGGCCACGGGATACAAGGTCATCTGGTCAAGCATGGTCTGAGCCCCCAATTCCTCTGCCCCGCTGTCACTCCGGGGACTCAGAATCTGCCCGATCCGTACGCTCCTTGCGTTACATCATCGGCGCACCGGCGTTAAGAGGTGAGCCGGATGTAAAAACAGTGTTACACCATCAGGCTGTCAAACTCCCCATCCTTCACCCCGAGCACCAGCGCGCGGATCTCGTCGCGGGTGTAGATCAGGGCTGGACCATCGGGAAAACGGGAGTTCCGAACCGCGATGCTGCCATCCGACAGCTCAGCGAGCTCCACGCAATTACCCTGTGAATTGCTGTGACGGCTCTTGCGCCAGCTGGCCCCGGCCAGTTCCGTGGCGGGCATGCCGTTGTAGGTCTGCTCCATTTAGATCTCTCTGAGAAGGTCGCCGAGGATCTCGGCGGTGCCCCCGGGCGTGGTGCTTTCCACGCACAGCTGCTCCATGGCCGTGAGGTACGGATCTATGTCCTCACGCTTGTCCAGGTAGAGGGCACCCCAGAGCTGCTCGACATAAACGACGTCCGACAGGTCGGACTCGGGAAACCGCAAGATGCTGAACGCACCACCCTCGGCCGCGTGCATGCCGAACCGGAAGGGCATCACCTGGATGGTGATGTTGGGCAGCGTGGCCACCTCCAGCAGGTGCTGGATCTGCTCACGCATGATCTCCTTGCCTCCGATGGGCCGCTTCAGGGCCGCCTCGTCGATGACCGCCCACAGGCGCGGGCCGTTCTTCTTCGTGAAGCGTTCCTGCCGCTGCATACGCATATGCACACGACGCTCGATCTCCGCCTCCGGCACGTCCGGGTAGCCCAACCGGATCACTGTGCGCGCGTAGGCGGACGTCTGCAGCAGGCCGGGAACGAACTGCACCTCATAGGTGCGGATCACGTTCGCCGCCTCCTCCAGCCCCACGTAGGTGGTGAACCAGTTCGGCAACAGGTCGCCGAACTTGTGCCACCAGCCGGGGGTGTTCGCCTCGCGGACCATCTCCAGCAGGCCGCGCCGTTCTGCGTCGTCGAGCACGCCGTACAGGGTGAGCAGGTCTTCCACGTCCCGTGTCTTGAAACCGACGCGGCCGAGCTCCATCCGGCTGATCTTGGACTCGGAGGCCCGGATGTGGAATCCGGCCACCTCACGGGCGAGCCCCTTCTCCTCACGCAGGCGGCGCAGGCTTGCGCCGAGCATGATGCGCCGAACAGTGGAACCGGTACCGGGCGGGTCCATGGACACGTGTGCGCTCCTCGCTCGCTTTCCTGATCGACAGTCTGTCACTTTGCGGCATGGGATTCCCAAGCCGCGGACAAGATCCCCTTTCCATCCGGATTGCCGAATCATGGGTAACCGTAGCGGTTGCACACCCCTTATGCACGTGCATTCGCTCTTGCACCTGCACATGAGTTTGCACCATGATGATCGCTGTGCAGTCCGCTCAAACCGCGCCCCCCCGAACGTCATGGACAGCGCTCGACTGGTGGCCCCCAGTCGGCTGGTGGCCCGACGCGGCGCGTGATCTCCTCTCCGGGACACCGGCCATGGCCAGTGCCACTTTCGTGCTCCCGCCGCAGGCCGAGGCGGTCCATTCCGCCCGCAGCTTCACCACGGGCACCCTCACCGGCTGGAAGCTCGCCGAGCTGAGCGAGAACATGGAGCTGGTCGTCTCGGAGCTGGCCACCAACGCGTTCAGACACGGCCTGCGGCTGGCCGAATCCCGCGCCAAGGAGCCGATCAGGCTCTCCCTGCTGCGCCGGGACGGCCTCGTCGCCTGCGCGCTCAACGACCCGGGATCGGGCTTCCCCGCGCTCCGCGACCCCTCACCGCTGGACATCGGCGGCCTCGGCCTGCACATCGTCGAGTCGCTCAGCCTCCGCTGGGGCTGGGCTCCGCTGGCCCCCTACGGCAAGATCGTCTGGGCCGTCCTCCGGTAGCGCCCGGGGCGCCCTCAGCAGACCATCCCGGAAAGGCGCCGCCTCTTCCCCTCATCAGGCGCCGACCGATCCCGGGGCCGCCACGCCTCCCCGCCGGCGGCCCCGGGATCGGTCAAGAATGCGGGCGGACACCTCCGGAACGCGTTGGATTCTGCGCGGTGCACGCCACCGGGGATGCCCTCTGCATTACCGTGGATTCCTATGGCTCACGGAGAGTCCCCGCGCGAGATTCCTGAGAGAGCTCCGAGATGGACGATCACCTGCTCGGCTGGTTGAAAACCCTCGACGAAGAACGGCTCACCCGGGTGCTGGCCAACCGGCCGGACGCCATCGCCCCGCCGTGGCCGCGCCGCCTGGACACCCTGGCGCAGCGGCTGGGCAACGGCTTCGCGGTGATGGCCGTCGTCCGGGGGCTTCCGCTGCCGTGCCTGGAGGTCGCGCAGGCGTCCCTGGCCCTCGGCGACCACGTCGACCTGGAACGGCTGTCCCGGTTCATGGGCGTGCCGGAGGCCGAGGTCGCCCCCTGGGTCGACCGGCTGTTCGACCACGCCCTGGCCTGGCCGGACGGCGAGGGGCGGATCCGGATCTCCGGCGGGCTCGCCCGGTGGTGGACGGCCCCGTGCGGGCTCGGCGAGCCGCTCTCCCACTACCTCAACTCCTGGACGGTCAGCGCCGACGCCCTCCGCGCGCTCGCCAGGACGCTCGGCCTGCCCCACGGCCCCAAGCGCCGCACGGTCACCAGGATCACCGAGGTGCTCTCCGACCCCGCGCGGGTGGCGGCCATGGTCGCACGGGCGTCGGCGGGCACCGAGCGGCTGCTGGAGGAGTTCGCCTGGGACGGCCCGATCCGCGACGTGGAGGGCGGCCGGTTCGTCGCGCCGGGCGCCCCGGAGAAGTGGGCCGCCGACCACGGGCTGCTCTTCCGGCCGAGCTGGAACGTGGCCGAGATGCCCCGGGAGGTGGCGCTCGCGCTGCGCGGCCCCGACTACCACCCGTCCTTCACCCCCTGGCCGCCCGACCTCGCGACCGTCCCGGTGGACCCCGAGGCCGTCGACCACCTGATGACGCTGGCCGCCCCGCACGTGGTCGAGCGCTGCGCCGCGATGCTGGAGAACACCGCCAAGCTCCCGCTGCCGCTGCTGAAGGCGGGCGGGGTCGGCGTGCGCGAGGTGCGGCGGCTGGCCAAGGACACCGGCTGCGACGAGGACGAGACCCGGCTCCTGCTGGAGATCTGCGCGGTGGCCCGGCTGCTGGCCTGGGACGAGCCGGCCGGCGGGCTGGTGCCCACCGAGAAGTTCGACCGCTGGCGGCTGGACGACGCGGCGGCCCGGCTGCGGGTGCTGCTGGCGGCGTGGTGGCGGATGGAGCGCTCGTCGCTCCGCCGGACCGACGGCAAATACGGCACGGTGCTCGGCGACGACCCCGCCGGGGCCGCGGTCGGCCGGGCCCGGCGGGCGGTGCTCGGCGTGCTGGCCCGGCTGCCCGCCAGTACGGCGTGCGCCGACCGGGCCGGGCTGGTCGGGTCGGCGCACTGGCACGCCCCGCTGCTCGACCGGTCGCTCCTGGCCGAGTGCGCCCCCGCGGTGCTGGAGGAGGCCCGGATGCTCGGGCTGATCGCCTACGACACGATCACCGACCTGGGCCGCGCGCTGGCCGCCCTGGACGCCTGCGCCGGGGACGAGAACGACGACTCCGTCCCGCTCGTGGAGCACGACCCGGTGCTGGTGGAGTGCTCGACCCGGGCGCTGGCCAGCGTACGGCGGAGCGCGCTGTTCGGCGCCGACCTCACCGCCGTGGTGACCGGACCGCCCTCCACCGAGCTCGCCGAACTGCTGGACCGGACCGCCGAGCGCGAGTCGCGCGGCGCGGCCTCGGTCTGGCGGTTCACCCCGGCCAGCGTGCGCCGGGCGATGGACTCCGGCTACGGCGCCGACGCCCTCCTGGCCGACCTCGCCGAGGTGGGCGCGGTGCCGCAACCCCTCGACTACCTGGTGCGCGATGTGGCCAGGCGGCACGGCGAGGTCACCGTGACCACGGTCGCCTGCATCGTGCAGGCCTCCGACCCGGCGCTGCTGGCCGAGATCGCCGGGCACCGGCGGCTGGGCAGGCTGGGCCTGCGGCTGCTCGCGCCGACCGTGCTGGCCAGCGCGGTGCCCGCCGGCAAGACCCTCGCCGCGCTCCGGGAGAACGGCTACGCCCCGGTGCCGATCGAGGACACCGGCGAGATCACCGTCCGCCGCGCCCGTATCGAGGAGCCGCGGAACGGGCGGCTGATCCTGCTGCCCGGCGGCCAGGTGGCCGAGCTGGAACAGCCGCCGCACCCGCTGGTCGAGCCGGCCCCCGACCCGCACGAGCACGCCCGGCGGCTGCTGTCGGCCGAAAGCGGCGCCGACCGGCAGCAGGGCAGGACCTGGGCGGTCATCGGCCGCGTGGCCTCCCGCCTGCCGACCGCCCAGCAGTCGCTGCTCGGCTTCGTGGTGGACCGCGGGGTGCGGGCGGCGATCACGCTGGCCGACGGCCTGACCGCCACCATCAGCCACGGCGAGCTGCGCAGCGGCGTCCTCGACGCGTGGTGCGAGGAGGCCGGCGACTACCTGGAGTTCCCGCTGGCCGACATCGTGGAGGTCCGCGGCACCTACGCCTGACCCCTCACCCGCTGCCCCCTCACCCGCCTGGAACGGCACAAGCCGGTCAACTCAAGCTGGTCAACTCAAGCCGGTCGGCGCAAGCCGGTCGGCGGGCGTCGCGCCGGTCCCGCCGGCCGGGTCCGGCCCCGGGCGGCCCGCAGGACCGGCTCAGAGGCGCAGGAGCGCCCGGACCGCCTCCCCGGCCCGCGCCTGGCCGTACTCACCGGCCAGGGCCGTCATGTGCTCGGCGGCCAGTGGGGCGAGCAGGGCGTGGGCCAGCGGGCCGGCGTCGCAGCCCGGCCGGGCCTCGGCGAGCAGGATCTCCGTGTGGCGGTGCCAGAACCGGTAGGCGCCGATCCGGTAGCGGGCGCCGGGGCTGGCGGTCTCGGACATCCGGATCAGGTCGAGGTGGCCGAGCAGGTAGTCGAGGTAGGCGTCCACGAAGGCGGCCAGCCGGTCGGCCGCGGGGGCGCCGGGGCCGAGGGGCGCCGGGCCGGTCAGGATCGCCTCCTGGAGCTCGCGCTCCCGCTCGTCCAGGAGCGCGGCGGCCAGCCCCGACTTGTCGCCGAACCTCCGGAACAGCGTGCCCTTGCCCACGCCCGCCTCGGTCGCGATCGCGTCCATCGAGACGCCGTCCACACCCTTGTCCCGGAACAGCCTCGCCGCCGCGGCCAGCACCTTCAGCCGGTTGCGCGCGGCGTCGGCCCGCTCCCTGGGCGGCTCGCCCAGGAGCGTCCGCAGCGGCTCGCTTGACGAACCGGACCGTGGTCCGTTAAATTCCAGATCACTCACACAAACGGACTATAGTCCATTTAGGTCCATGGAGGCCGACAATGACCGTACTGATCACCCGTGACGAGCTGAAGACCGCGATCGAGGCGGGCACCGTCGTCGTCGTGGACACCCTCGGCGGCGACTACTACGCCCAGCAGCACCTGCCCGGCGCCATCGCCCTGGTCGAGAGCGAGGTCGCCACCCGGGCCGCCGACCTGCTCCCCGACAAGGACGCCGCGATCGTCACCTACTGCTCCAACGTCTCCTGCGGCAACAGCGAGGCGGTGGCCCGGCGGCTGACCTCCCTGGGCTACACCGGCGTCCGCAAGTATCGCGAGGGCATCCAGGACTGGGCCGAGGCGGGGCTGCCCATCGAGTCCGGCGCCGCCGCGCGCTGACGGCCGCCGCACGCGCAGGGGGGCCGGCACCGGCGGAACCGGCCTCACCGGCCGCCGGCGCCGAGACGCGTTCCGCCGGGTCCGGAGCCCGCGGTCATGGAGTGACCGGCGACCGCCAGGTCGGCCGCGCCGTCGACAAGCGCCTGTTCCCGCCCGCGGCGGGCGCTCAGCCCCTGACCCCGCGCTCAGCCCCTGACCCCGCAGCGGCGCAGGACCAGCAGGGCGAGCGCCCGGGTGACGTCGCGGAGCTCGCGCAGGTCGACCTGCTCGCGCGGGGCGTGGGCCAGACGCACGTCACCCGGCCCGTAGTGCAGGGTCGGGATGCCGCCCGCGGCGTACAGGCGCAGGTCGCTCCCGTACGGCGCGGCCGTCTCGGCGGGGCGGGTCCCGGTCACGTCGGCCACCGCGCCGGCGACCTGCTCCAGCAGCTCGTGCCCGGCGGGCAGCCGGCCGCTGGCGAACTGGCCGCCGGGCCAGGTGATCACCGGGGGGTGCTCACGCAGCCACGGGTGGCCGATCTCGGCGAGCGCGGTCTCCAGGGCGAGGCGGGCCTCGGCGGGGTCCTCGTCCAGGCGGACGCCGAGCCGGCCCTCGGCGACCAGCAGGTCCGGCACGCTGCTGGCCCAGTCGCCCGCGCGCACCGTCCCGATCTCGATCGGATAGGGCAGCGGGTTGCCGTCGAAGACCGGGTCCGGATCGCGGTTGCGGTCGGCCTCCAGCCGCCTGACCGCCTCGAAGACCGGCCAGAAGACCTCCAGGGCGTTGACGCCCTCGTAGCGGGTGGCGCCGTGGGCCGCCCGCCCGGCGACCTCGATCCGGAACGTCAGCGCGCCCGCCGCCGCGGCGATGATCGCCCCGCCGGTCGGCTCGGCGATCACCGCGGCCTCGCCCCGGTGCCCGCGGGCCAGGGTGGCGAACGCGCCCAGACCGCCGTCCTCCTCCCCCACCACGCAGTGCACGGCCAGCGGCCGGGCCAGCCGTACGCCCGAGCGGCGGAGGGCGGCGACGACGGCGAGGTTCGCCGCCAGCCCCGCCTTCATGTCGCAGGCGCCCCTGCCGTGCAGGACGTCCCCGCTGATCCGGGCGCCGAACGGGTCACCCCCCTGCCACTTGGCCAGGTCGCCGGTCGGCACCACGTCCACGTGCCCCTGCAGGATGAGCGCGGGGTCGCCCTCGCCCTCGGTGACGCCGGCCACACCGTAGCCCTCGATGCGCGGCGCCTCCGTGCCGGGGAACCCGGGTGTTGCCCGGAGCGCTTCGAGGTCGAGCTTCCAGACGTCGACGTCGAGCCCCGCCTCGGTGAGCAGCCGCCCGCAGCGGTGCTGCAGGTCCGACTCGGCGTCGGTGCCGGTGACGCTCGGCACCCGCACGAGCTCGGTCAGGAGCCGGACCGTCTCCGCCTCGTCCAGCGCCTCCAGCACCTTCGCCTCGTCGTCGAGCATGCCGCTAGCCTTCCAGAGCCACCCGGCGGGCCAGCCCCAGGGGGAGGCCGCCGGAGCCGGCGAGGGCGTCGTGGAAGGCGCGCAGGTCGCCGCGGCCCGCGGCCAGATAGTCGTCGCGGATGCGGTCGATCTCCAGGGCGCCGGTCAGGTAGGAGGGCGCCTGGGTGGGCCAGGCGCAGTAGCGGTCGACCTCGCCCTTGGCCGTGCCGGGGGTGAGCGACGACCTGGTGGTCATGAACTCCTCGGCCTCCTCCACGGTCATGTCGCCGCAGTGCAGCGAGGTGTCCACGATGATGCGGGCCGCCCGGAAGAGCCGGAAGTCGAGGTGGGCGAGCTCCTGGGCGGGGGTGGTGAAGTAGCCGTGCTCCTGCATGACCTTCTCGACGTAGAGGGCCCAGCCCTCGGTGAAGTAGGGCGTGCGGAACAGCTTGCGGGCCCGGCGCGGGCTGCCCGCCATCCAGGACAGGTGCCAGTGGTGGCCGGGGTAGGCCTCGTGGACGGCGATGGAGGGCATCTGGGCCCTGGCGTTGGTGCGCAGCCGCTGGCGCACCTGCTCCTCGGTGAAGGAGTCGGGGGTGAAGGGCACGAAGAAGTGCCCGATCCGGGAGGTCGACAGGGGCGGCGGCTGCAGGTAGGAGGCGACCGCGAGGACGGGACGCTGGAACTCCGGCGACGGCACCACCCGGCACTCCTCGCCGTCGGCGAACGTCACCAGGCCGTGCTCGCGCACGAACCTCCGGGCCCGCTCGGTCTCGAATTCGTATTCGGCCCGCATGTCCTCCAGGGTCGGCGCGTGGTCGTCCTGGAGGGCGGTGACGGCCGCGTGCCAGCCCTCGGAGCCGCCGGGCAGCAGCCCGGCCACCTCGCGCATCCGGGCGTCGAGCTCGTCGTAGGCGGCCTGGCCGCGCTTGAGCAGCTCGTCGGCCCCGTAGCCGAGCATCTCCCGCTCGCGCAGCAGCGTGGAGTAGAGCTCCTCCCCCATCCGCCAGGTGCCGGCGGCCCGGAAACCGGTGAGGAAGTCCACGAGCCCGTCGAAGGCCGCCGCCGCGGGCTCGGCCGCCTCGGCCAGCCGGGCGCGCAGGGCCTCGTCCGCCACCTGGCCGGGGACCGTCTCGGTGAGGAAGCGCCGGGCCGTCCGCGCCTGGCCCAGCCCCCGCTCGATCAGCAGCGGGGCCGCCAGCGCCGGGTCCAGGTTGGCGCGGCAGGCCGCGATGACGTCCGGCACCTCGGCCAGCCGCGCGACGGCCGCCTCGACCAGCTCACCCTCGGGCGACAGCCGGTGCAGGAACGGGCTGAACATCGAGGCGAAGATCGTATTCAGGTAGACGGACGGGTCGCGCCGCCACTCCGGCCAGTCCGCCTGGACGAGCGCGCCGCGCAGCCTGGACATGATCAGCTCGCGGTCGACCATGTCCTCGAAGTCGCCCGGGTCGCCGGCCTCCTGGAAGCGCTCCAGCCAGCGTCGCGACTCCCGGTCCCGGGCGAGGAAGCCCGCCTCGGTGAAGTCACCGAGGGTCCTGTCGTAGCCCTCGGCACCCGCCAGGGCGGCCTGGACGGGATTGGCGGAGAGGTGCCAGTCGAGGTAGTCGCCGACCGGATCAGGGGAGAGGTCCGTCATGACCGGTGAGCCTACTCCGCGCCCCCGTCATCCGGGATCCCGCCCGCCGCGGTGACCTCGGGCCCCCGGGCGCCGCGACGGGTCTTCTCCGGCGGCTCGCCAGGCGGTAGCGTCCAGCGGGATGACCACCGAAACGATCTCCGGTACGGCCTCCGCGACCGGGCGCCCGCGCCGGCGGCGCTGGATCACCACGCTGATCTGGATCCTGGTGACGCCGCCCGCGGCCTGGGCGGCCCTCCGGACGGCCGGATGGGACGCCGGATTCCGGTGGATCCAGCTCGTGGCGTTCACCCCCTACGTGGCGGGGGCCTCGGTCGCCGTCGCGCTGCTCGCCCTGGCCCTGCGCCGCTGGGCGGCGGGGGTGGCGGGCCTGGTCGTCGTGGGGGTGTTCGCCGGGGCGGTGCTCCCCGGGCCTTCGCCGACGCCCCCGCTCCTCCCGGCGGGACCCCGCTGCGCGTGCTGGCCGCCAACCTCGCGCGCGGCGAGGCCGACACCAAGGCGATCATGAACCTCGTCGTACGGCTCAAGCCCGACATCCTGGCCCTCCAGGAGCTCACCCCCGAGGCGGCCGAGCGCCTGGAGGCGGCCGGCATCCGCAAGGCCCTGCCCCACATGGTCGGCGAGCCCACCCCGGGCGTATGGGGCTCCGGGATCTACGCCCGCTCCCCCCTGCGCGCCGATCAGGCCGCGCTCAGCTACGGCAACTTCCGCCAGTCCCTGGCGGTCGTGCCGGAGCTGAACCTGGAGATCGCCTCGGTCCACCCCTGCGCGCCCCGGTTCGACTACAAGGCCGCCTGCTGGGCCCAGGGGCTGCGGGCGCTGCCCAAGGCCGGGGCCGGGCCGTACCGGATCCTGGCGGGGGACTTCAACGCCACCCTCGACCACGCGATCATGCGGGAGCTGCTCGCCACCGGCTACCGCGACGCCGCCGACGCCACCGGGCAGGGGCTCACGCCGACCTGGCCCCAGCAGGGCTGGGAGCCGGTCCCCGGGGTGACCCTCGACCACGTGTTCGCCGACTCCCGGATCGCGGTCCGGTCCTTCGGCGCCCACCGCGTCCCCGGCACCGACCACAGGGCCGTCTTCGCCGAGCTGTCGCTGCCCGGGACCGCGCGCTAGGCGGGCCGTCCCGGACGGCCGGGCTGCCGGGATCAGCCGGCGCGGCCCCTCCGGTCCCATAAGCTTTCTGCTGTGGGTGACCCGAAGTTCGAGATTCAGATGCTCCACGACCGCGTCATGGTCAAGGTCGAGCAGGAGTCAGAGGAGCGGCGCAGCACGGCGGGCATCGTCATCCCGGCGACGGTGAAGATGGCCAACCGGCTCGTCTGGGGCGAGGTCTGCGGTGCGGGCGCGAACGCCCGGACGGTGAAGGTGGGCGACAAGGTCCTGTTCAACCCCGAGGACCAGTACGAGGTGGAGGTCCACGGCCAGATCTATCTCGTCATGCGCGAACGCGACCTGCACGCCATCGCCACCCCGCAGACCGACAACGGCACCGGCCTCTACCTGTGAGGGCCCTGCTCCGCCCGCCTGTGAGGGCCCTGCTCCGCTGACGGCGGAACGGGCCCCGCGCGCCGCGACCGGCGCCGCCCCGCCCAGGCCGGCGGGGC
>NZ_JBSFPS010000318.1:0-10788 GCF_053588315.1 Streptosporangium sp. NPDC003464
CCTGGAGCGAGCGGTCCCGGACCGCGCTCCGGGCGCCCGTCGGGTCCGGTGGCCGCCCGGCGGCCGTCCCGGGGCGCCTGCCCGGCCGGCAGAGGCGCCGAAAGAGGCCGGAACCGGAAGAGGTACGGCGGGCCACCTGTGGCGGCCCGCCGTACCATTCGCCGCGGAGCCCTGCCCGCGGCCGCGGGTCAGACCTGGACGCGGCGCTCGATCGCGTCGACGATCTCGTTGATCGCCTCGTCGACCGGCACGCCGTTCTTCTGCTCACCGTTGCGGAAGCGGAAGGAGACCGCGCCGTTGGCGATGTCTTCGTCGCCCGCCAGGAGCATGAAGGGCACCTTGGACTTCTGCGCGTTGCGGATCTTCTTCTGCATCCGGTCGTCGGAGGCGTCGACCTCGATCCGGACACCCCGCTCGCGGGCCTTCTTGGCCAGGTCCTGCAGGTAGGGCGCGTGGGCCTCGGCGATCGGGATGCCGACGACCTGCACCGGGGCGAGCCACGGAGGGAAGGCGCCGGCGTAGTGCTCGACCAGGACGCCGAAGAAGCGCTCGATCGAGCCGAACAGCGCCCGGTGGATCATGATGGGCCGCTGCCGCGAGCCGTCGGACGACTGGAACTCCAGCTCGAAGCGCTGCGGGAGGTTGAAGTCGAGCTGGATGGTCGACATCTGCCAGCTACGGCCGATGGCGTCGCGGGCCTGCACGGAGATCTTCGGCCCGTAGAACGCCGCCCCGCCCGGGTCCATGACGAGCTCCAGCTTCTCCGACTCGGCGACCTCGCGCAGCGTCTCGGTGGCCTCCTCCCAGTCCTGGTCGGTGCCGACGAACTTGACCGGGTCCTTGGTCGACAGCTCGAGGTAGAAGTCGTCGAGGCCGTAGTCGCGCAGCAGGTCGAGGACGAACCTGAGCAGCGACTTGAGCTCGTCGCGCATCTGCTCGCGGGTGCAGTAGATGTGCGCGTCGTCCTGGGTCAGGCCGCGGACGCGGGTCAGACCGTGGATGACGCCGGACTTCTCGTAGCGGTAGACGGTGCCGAACTCGAACAGCCGCAGCGGCAGCTCGCGGTAGGACCGCCCGCGCGCCCTGAAGATCAGGTTGTGCATCGGGCAGTTCATCGGCTTGAGGTAGTAGTTGGCGCCCTCGAGCTCCATGGGCGGGAACATGCCGTCGGCGTACCACTCCAGGTGGCCGGAGGTCTTGTAGAGGTTGTCCTTGGTGATGTGCGGGGTGTTGACGAAGGAGTAACCCGCCTCCTCGTGCCGGCGCCGCGAGTAGTCCTCCATGACCCGGCGGATCACGCCGCCCTTGGGGTGGAAGACCGGCAGGCCCGAACCCAGCTCGTCGGGGAAGGAGAACAGGTCGAGCTCGGCGCCCAGCTTGCGGTGGTCGCGCTTCTCGGCCTCCTCCAGCAGGTGGAGGTATTCGTCCTGGCGCTCGCGGGACTCCCAGGCGGTGCCGTAGATCCGCTGGAGCTGCGGGTTCTTCTCGCTGCCCCGCCAGTAGGCGCCACCGGAGCGCATCAGCTTGAAGGCCGGGATGGACCGGGTGGTCGGCACGTGCGGGCCGCGGCACAGGTCCTTCCAGCACAGGTCGCCGGTCTTCGGGTCGAGGTTGTCGTAGATGGTCAGCTCGGCGCCGCCGACCTCCACGTCGGACCCGTCGTCGGCGTTCGCGCCGCCCTTGAGGCCGATCAGCTCCAGCTTGTAGGGCTCGTCCGCCAGCTCCTCGCGCGCGTCCTCGTCGGAGACGGGCCTGCGGGAGAAGCGCTGCCCCTGCTTGACGATCTCGCGCATGCGCTTCTCGACGCGCTTGAGGTCGTCGGGGGTGAAGGGGTTCTTGACGTCGAAGTCGTAGTAGAAGCCGTTCTCGACGGGCGGGCCGATGCCCAGCTTGGCCTCGGGGAACAGCTCCTGGACGGCCTGGGCCATGACGTGCGCGGTGGAATGGCGCACGATCGCCCGGCCGTCGGCGCTGTCGACCGCGACCGGCTCGACCACGTCGCCCTCGGCGACGGGGGCCGCGAGGTCCTTCAGCTCGCCGTTGGCGCGGGCGGCGACCACGGAGCGGCCGTCGGCCTGCAGCGCGTCGCCGTACGTCGTGCCCTCCGCCACCACACGCTCGGCTCCGGCGAGGGTGATACGTAGTTCTGGCGCGGCGGACACGGTTGCTCCCTGAGAGACGGTGACGTTTGGTCTAGCAACCGATGCTACCGGTGTCCGTCACGGGATATCTCAGGCATCACGCCGCCGGTGATAGCCCAGCGAGGTGAGTTCGGCCCGGGTGCCCCGGAAGACGTTGCGGTCCACAGGGGTGTTGGAGTGCTGGTGGATGGTCCATCTGTTCCACGGTCCCGGCACGTCCGGCCTGCCCTGCGGGTTGTTGGGCGCGGCGATCCAGAGGGGATAGCCCTCCAGCCCGGCGCAGTTGCCGTTCAGCGCGAACGTCAGGAAGGTGTAGATCACCGGCCGCACCCCGGCCCTGGCGGTGACGGCCTGGCACCAGCGGCGGGCGAAACCGGCCACCCGGCGCGGAGGCAGGTGGTCGTTGGTCTCCAGGTCGAGCGCGACCAGGTCGCCGCGGTGCAGGCCGCCCGCCCGCCCCACGGCCGCCAGGAAGTGCGCCGCCTGCTTCTCCGGGTCATCGGCGGGGCGGGCGAAGTGGTAGGCCCCGCAGACGAGCCAGTTCTCCCGCATCCCGGTCCAGTTCCGGGCGAACCACGCGTCGCTGAAGGTGCTCCCCTCCGTCGCCTTGGCGAAGGCGAAGGAGATCCCGTTGTTGGCATGGTGGTCCCAGTCGACGGCGCCCTGCCAGTTCGACACATCGATGCCGTGCAACATGGCGGCCACGCTAATGATCCCCGCGACACGGCACACGCCCAACGCTCCCTCGGCGTGCTGCCATTGCACCGGTTTTGACTAGGCTTGGTCGGCGTGAACACAGCAGCACAGAACTCAGGCGCTCACGGTGCCGGCATCGCGACCATCACCCCCGACGGGACCGTGCTCGACACCTGGTTCCCCTCCCCCCAGCTGGGGGAGCCGTCCTCGCCGGGCACCCGGCGGCTGACCCCGGAGGAGGCCGTCGAGGCGCTCGGCTCCGCGGTCGCCGCGCTGCTCGGCCCCGACGAGGACCGCGGGGTGGAGGTGGTCGCGGTGCACACCGGGATCGCCAAGCTGTCGGAGGCGCCCGCCGACGCCCACGACGCCTACCTCCGCCTCCACCTGCTCTCGACCCGTCTGGTCCAGCCGCACGGGCTGAACCTCGACGGCCTGTTCGGCGTGCTGAGCAACGTGGTGTGGACCAACCACGGCCCGTGCCCCGTCGAGGGCTTCGAGACCGCACGGCTGCGCCTGCGCGCCCGCGGTCAGGTGACCGTCTACGGCGTGGACAAGTTCCCCCGGATGGTCGACTACGTGATGCCCTCCGGCGTCCGGATCGCCGAGGCCGACCGCGTCCGCCTCGGCGCGCACCTGGCCACCGGCACGACCGTGATGCACGAGGGCTTCGTCAACTTCAACGCCGGGACGCTCGGCGTCTCCATGGTCGAGGGCCGCATCTCGGCGGGCGTGGTCGTGGGCGACGGCTCCGACGTGGGCGGCGGCGCCTCGATCATGGGCACCCTGTCCGGCGGGGGCAAGCAGGTCATCGCCATCGGCGAGCGCTGCCTGCTGGGCGCCAACAGCGGCGTCGGCATCTCCCTCGGCGACGACTGCGTCGTGGAGGCCGGCCTCTACGTCACCGCCGGGACCAAGGTCGTCCTGCCGGACGGCCGGGTCGTCAAGGCCGCCGAGCTCTCCGGCTCCTCCGGCCTGCTGTTCCGCCGCAACTCCACCTCCGGCGCCGTCGAGGTCGTCGCCCGCAAGGGCACCGGTGTGGAGCTCAACAGCGCCCTGCACGCCAACGACTGAGCCCGCCGGGCGCCGCGCCCGCGAGCCGGGGCGCCGCCCGCCGGGCGCGGCGGCTCCCGGAGATCCCGCCTCCGGGCCGCCCGCCCGACGGTCCCGGCCGCGGACCTCGCATCGATGGGAGTGGCATGACCGGTCAGGGAGCGGCGCACGGTGAGCGGGCCGCGCGGTGGGTCACCGGGCTGTTCGCGCCCCAGGTGCTGGTCATCGTGCTGCCCCCGGTCATCGGGCTGGTGGCCGACGGCTGGGTCGGCGCCGGATGGGGGCTGGTGGCCTCGGCGCTGTGCGGCGGGATCCCGGCGGGGGTGATCCTGGCCGGGGTCCGCTCCGGGCGGCTGGACTCCCACCACCTGGTCGACCGGGCGAGCCGGACACGGCCGCTGCTGGTGGCGGTCGCGGCGGTGCTCGCCGCGCTGGTGCTGCTGGCCTCCCTCGGCGCGCCCCGGCTGCTGGTGGCCACGGTGACCGCGATGCTGGCCGCGCTCGCGCTGACGGTCCCGATCACGCTCAGGTGGAAGATCTCCTTCCACGCGGCGGTGTCGGCGGGCACCGTGGTGGTGCTCGCCCGGGTGCTGCCCGCCGTACCGGCCCTGGCGGCGGGCGCGCTGGTCGTGGCGGCGGTGTGCTGGGCCCGGGTACGGCTCAGCCACCACACGCCCGCCCAGGTCGCCGCCGGCGCCGTCGCCGGCGCCGGCTCGGCCTGGGCGACCCTGAGCGCCTTCGGCCTCTGAGCCGCAGGAGGAGACGGCGCCGGCGGGGCGGGCCGGCGGCGACCGGTCACGGCCGGTCGTCGGCGAGGGCTCCGTCCGCGAGGTCCTTGAACCGGTCGAGGTCCTCGGCGACGTGGTCGATGCCGCGCAGCGGGCCGTGGTCGGCGAGGTGGGCGCGGGCGTAGAGGCGGGCGACCAGCGCCTTGCGGTCGGTGCCGAACTCGCGGCGCTCCCAGCCGGCCTGCTCCAGCAGCAGCGCGGCGGCGTAGACGTCGGCCATGAACTGCGCCAGCGGGAAGAGCCTGGCCTCGGCGGTGACCGGGTCGAGGCCGCGCCACAGGCCCACGGCCTCCTGCAGCCGCTCGATCCGGTCCGACACCAGCTGCGCGGTGGGGTCGTCGCCGGACGGCGCGTGCCGTACGGCCTCCGTCAGCCGGTCGAAGAACGGCAGGTGCTGATCTCTTTCGACGGCCCGGCGCACGTCCAGGCAGAGGATGTTGTCACCGCCCTCCCACACCGGGTTGACCTGGGCGTCGCGCAGGATGCGGGCGACCGGCCACTGCTCGATGTAGCCGTTGCCGCCGTGCACCTCGATGGCGTCGCTGGCCGCGGTGACGCCGAGCCGGGCGGCCCTGAGCTTGATCAGGGCCGGGCCGAGGCGCAGCCTGTTGTGGAACCCGTCGAAGACCAGCGCCTGGGCCGCCTCCACCTCGACGATCAGCTCGGCCAGCTTGCGGCGCATGAGCGGCTGGTCGATGAGGGCCGCGCCGAAGGCCTCGCGGCCGCGGGCGTAGCAGAGCGACTCGACCAGCGCGCGCCGGGCGCAGCCCAGGCCCATCGTGGCGATCCCGAGCCGGGCCCCGTTGGTCAGCTCCATCATCCGGCCCAGGCCCTTGCCGTCGCCGGCGCCCCCGTCCCCGCTCCCCGGCGCCAGCAGGAACGCCTCGGCGTCGGTGAACTCGATCTCCGCCGAGGCCACCGACCTGGTGCCCAGCTTGTCCTTGAGCCTGCGGACACGGATGCCGTTGCGGCCGCCGTCACGGCGCTCGCGCAGCACGAGGAAGGGCGCCACGCCCCGGCTGCCGTCGGGGCCTCCCTCGGGCTTGGCCAGCACCACGAAGGCGGAGCCGTTGGCGTTGGAAGCGAACCACTTCAGGCCGTTCAGCCGCCAGGCGTCCCCCGCCGGGGTGGCGGTGGACTCCAGGGCGGCGAGATCGGAGCCGCCGGTGCGCTCGGTGAACATCTGCGCGGCCTCGCCGGAGAACATCCCGTCCGCGAAGATCTCCCTGACCCGTTCCTTGACGTCCTGGGGCGCGAACGCCTCGGCCATCAGCACCACCATGTCGCCGCCGGTGCCGAGCGCGCAGCCCATCCCGATGTCGGCCTGGTAGAGCAGGTAGTTCCAGGCCAGCCCCATGGTCACCGGATCGGCCCCGGCGGCCTTGGCCTCCCGGACGAACTCCGGGCGGGTGAAGGCCCCGGCGACCAGGTCCCTGCGGGCCGCCTCGAAGGACGGCGGCATGACGATCCGGCCGACCTCGTGGCCCCAGCGGTCGTATCTCTCCAGCCGGGGCGGGTTCCGGTCGGTCTCCTCGGCGTGCTCCAGGATGGGGCCGCTCATCAGCGCGCCCGCCCGTCGCAGGTGCGGCTCCGCCCATTCCAGGGCGTCGGCGCCGAGGTGGCGGCGCATCAGGAAGCGCAGCGTGGGGTCCGAACCGTACCAGTTGAGGCCGGCCGCGCCCGGGTAGCGCCCGGTGGCGTAGCGCCGGGCCTTGTCCGGGCCGCCGAAGGGCAGCCGGTCGACCGGCTCGATGAGGTAGGAAGCCATGCCTGGACATTACGCTTCCAAGACACATGATGGAAGGATGTAATATCCGGGCGGATGAGTAAGCTCGGCGGTTGGCATGACGTACGAAGACGACCTGCTCGGGCTCCGGCCGATGACCGCGCGTTCGGTCATCCTCAGCACGCTGCTGGGCACCCATCCCCCGCGGCTGAGGGCCGGCCACCTGGTGCGGGTGGGCGCCCTGTTCGGCATCCCCGAGGGCACGGTCCGGGTCGCGCTGTCGCGGATGGTCGCCGCGGGCGACATCGCGCAGCGGGAGGGCCACTACGAGCTCAGCGAGCGCCTGCGCCTGCGGCAGGCCCGCCAGGACGAGAGCCGCTCGCCCGGCACCCGCCGCTGGGACGGCGGCTGGGAGGTCGCGATCGTCACCGCCGAGCGGCGGCCCGCCGCCGAGCGGGCCGCGCTCCGGGAGGCCATGGCGGCGCTGCGCCTGGCCGAGATCCGCGAGGGCGTGTGGATGCGGCCGGACAACCTGCGCAGGGCCCGGCCCCCCGTCGTCGCCGGGCAGTGCGCCTTCCTGCGAGCGGTCCCGGAGGAGGACCCCGCCGCGCTGGCGGGATCCCTGTGGGATCTCCCCGGCTGGGCCCGGCACGCGCGGGCGCTGCAGGGGGCCTTTGACGCGGCGACCACCGTCGCCGACCGGTTCGTCCTGGCCGCCGCCGCCCTGCGCCACCTGCTGGCCGACCCGCTGCTGCCGGCCGGGCTGCTGCCCGGCGACTGGCCCGGCGACGGGCTCAGGCGCCGCTACGACCTGTTCGAGACCGAGTTCGGGAGCCTCGTCCGCGACCATCTGTAGATCGCGCCCGGTGGATCACGGCCGGCCGCGGATGGAGCATGATTGCCGTCATGCCGGAAAACGAGAACTCGCTGTGGTCCATCGGGTCGACGGGCTCGATCCTGTCCATCGGGTCGACTGGATCGATCCTGTCCATCGGCTCCGCCGGCTCGATCCTGTCCGTCGGATCCCTCGGCTCCGCGGGCTCGGTGCTGTCGGTCGGATCCATCGGCTCGGCCGCCTCGGCCCTGTCCATCGGCTCGGTGCTGTCGGTCGGGTCCATCGGCTCGGCCGTCTCGGCCTTCTCCCTCGGCTCCGGGGGCTCGGTGCTGTCGGCCGGCCCGGTCCTGTGGGCGCTCGCCCGCTGGGCCCTCATGTCCCGTCGGCCGGGTGGGCCCGCCCCGGCGGCGGGCGGGGCGGGTCCCGCCCGGGCGGGTTCTACCGCAGGGTCCTGAGGAACTCCCTGGTCCGGCGGTCCGAGGCGTACTCGGCGGCCACGAAGTCGGTGACCCCGGCCTTGGCGAGCGACTCGATCTGGGCGGAGACCGCGTCCTCGTCTCCGACGACCGCCACGTCGGCCGGGCTCTCGGCGCCCTCCCTGTCGAGCATCGCCCGGTAGGACGGCAGCCGGCCGTAGACCTCGAAGACCTCGGCGGCCCGCGCCCTGGCGGCCTCGACGTCGTCGGTGACGCAGACCGGGAGCGCGCAGACGATCCTCGGCGCGGGCCGCCCGGCGGCGCGGGCGGCCTCGGTGACGGCGGGCGCCACGTGCTCGGCCACGGTCTTGGGACCGGTCATCCACAGCACGGTGCCGTCGGCCAGTTCCCCGGCCAGCTTGAGCATGCGCGGGCCCAGCGCGGCCACGAGCACGGGCATGTCCCCGGCGCCCGGCGTGGTCAGCCCGAGCCGCGCCTTGAGGGTCTCGCCTTCGAAGGCCACCTGCTCCCCGCGCACCAGCGGCACCAGGACGGACAGGTATTCGCGCATGTGCCGGGCGGGCCTGTCGAAGCCGTAGCCGTACATGCCCTCGATGACGATCTGGTGCGACAGGCCGACGCCGAGCGCGAGCCGCCCGTCCAGGGCGGCGTTGGCCGTGAGCGCCTGCTGGGCGAGGGCGGCCGGGTGACGCGGGTAGGTGGGGACGACGGCGGTGCCGAGTTCGATCCCCGGCACCTGGCTGCCGGCCACGGCGAGCGCGGTCAGCGCGTCCAGGCCGAAGACGTTGGACATCCAGGCGGAGGAGAAGCCGTCGTCGGCCGCGCGGGCGATCCGCCCCCGCAGCCTGCCCAGTACGTCCGTGCCCTCGGGTTCGTTGAGCAACAGTCCGATCCGCATCGTTACCGAACTCCATTCTGGTCGTTGTGGCCAGTCTAGGCACGGGCGGCGGGATCACATCGGAGCCGTGGGGTGTCGGCGGCGGGCGAGGGCGGTGTCCCAGGTGGCGGCCGGCGTGACGGGCGCGGGGGAAGGCGGCCCCGCCGGTCACGGCAGCTCGGTGAAGCGCTCCACCTCTTCGACCCGGCCCGCGATGATGATCACGTCCCCGTAGCCCAGGACGGTGTCGGCCGCGGCGTAGGTGAACTCGTCGTGCTGGCCCTTGACGCAGACCACGGTCACCCCGTATTTGCGGCGCAGCCCGGAGTGGGCGAGGGGGACGCCGACGAACTCCCTGGGGGGCCGGGTCTTGACCAGCGCGTAGTCGCCGTCCACCCCCATGTAGTCGAGCATCCGGCCGTTCAGCAGGCGGGCCAGCCGTTCTCCCATGTCGTGCTCGGGAAGGATCACGTGATGGGCGCCGACCCGCTCCAGGATGCGTCCGTGGTCACGGCTGACCGCCTTGGCCCAGACGTCCTCGATCTCCAGCTCGGCCAGCAGGGACGTGGTGAGGATGCTGGATTCGAGGTCGGTGCCGATGGCGACCACCGCCCGGTAGAAGTCGGGCACGCCGAGCTGGCGCAGGGCCTCGATGTCGGTGGAGTCGGCGGCGACGACGTGGGCGAGCCTGCCCGCCATGCTCTGCACCACCTTGGGCCGGCTGTCGATGGCCAGCACCTCGGTCCCCCGGCGGGCGAGCTCCACGGCGAGCGAGCTGCCGAACCTGCCGAGCCCGATCACCACCACGGGATCGTTCCCTCTGCCGGCCAACGGTCGTCTTCCCCCCGGGAGTCCGTAGCTGAAGAAGGACACGCTAACGCAAAAGCACACCAAAGCACGGCCGAACGATGACTCCAGAACGGCGGCCGGCCGGTCCGGCCCCGCGGGGGGCGGGACGTGCGGACGGCGGGACAGGCCACGCCGCCGCCGGACGGTTTCCGTGATCATTGTCCGGGAACGGGAACCGGCCGGGCCCGGACAGCGGAAAGCCCCCCGGTTGATGTCAACCGGGGGGCTCCTGCCTGCGTCTACCTTCTGTGGGCGATACTGGGATCGAACCAGTGACCTCTTCGGTGTGAACGAAGCGCTCTCCCGCTGAGCTAATCGCCCGCCCTGTCCGGCTCCTCGCGGTGCCGACGTGGAAAACCATACCGCAATCCGGGACCGCTCGCGAAGCGACGGCGGCGACAGAGATGATCATGGGGTGCGACACGGTCATGGACCAAAGGTCTGGGGATACGTCCGGCGGGGGGCTACGGTGTCATAGCATCATCCTGATCCGCAGAAGCACCGAACGACCCGAGCTGGACCTCTATCGCCCGAGACGCCCCTACAGGGGAGTCGACGGTGACCAAAACGATACGCAAAACCCTTGCAAATACGGCCCTGTTGGCGATGTTTGGCCAGGTAGATGCCCAAATGTCGCGCTGTGATGTGTGTTACAGAAGGGCCTGGAGGCGGAATCTTTCCTACAGGTTTCTTTGTTCCGCGTCATAGCTCGGGACACAGTCCGTCTGAGCAGTGAAAGCCCCGAAGAGGGGACCGACGACGAAAAAGGTTTGGCTGACGATGAACAGCGCCACCGTCTCTGCCGAGCTTGGCCTTCGGCTTGTGGTCCCCGACCGTACCACCGTCCCCCTGCTCGCCGGACTCAGCTACACGGCCGATGATCCCTACGCGATCAGAATGGCATTCCATGTGGGGAACGACGAACCGGTCGAGTGGATCTTTGCCCGCGAACTGCTGACAGTCGGCATCGTGCGGCGTGTCGGCGACGGAGACGTCCAGGTGTGGCCCGCGCGCGCCGACGGCGAGCGCACCCTGCACATCAGTCTCACGTCACCGTTCGGACAGGCCCTGTTCGAGGTGCCGCTGGCTCCGCTGACGGAGTTCCTGCACCGCACCTACGAGCTGGTGCCGGCCGGTCGCGAGACCGACTTCATGGATCTCGACGCCGAGCTCAGCAACATGCTCTGGAGCTCCTGACCCCCGCGCGGGCGCCCCGGCGCCCGCCCGTCCGCTCCGGACGCGCCCTCGTCCTCACCTCGGGGACCACAGGGCCGTCCCTGAGCACTCACCCCGAGAGCCCGCCGAGGGCGTCGCCGCCGGCCTTGCCCGCCGCGCGGAACACCGCTTCGAAGATCCCGCCGACCTGCACGACCACCTGGCCGAGCTGCT
>NZ_JBSFPS010000319.1:0-10784 GCF_053588315.1 Streptosporangium sp. NPDC003464
CGCCGCCGTCCAGGGCCAGGATGGTGGCCCCGGTGCGCCGGGCGTCGCTCACCCGTTCCAGCAGGGGCCCGGGGGCCTGCTCCTCGGCCACGACGAACAGCGTCTCGCCCCGCCTGGCCTGCTCGATCCGCTCCAGCCCGACCCGCAGGTGCGCCGGCGAGCCGGGGACGGGCGCCCAGCGCACCAGCGTGGGGGCGAGCTGGGGCAGCCCGGCGAGCCGGGCCTCATCACCGAGATGCGCGGTCAGGTGCCAGGGCTCCTCCTCGGGTGTGCCGACCACCAGCAGGCCCCCGGGGGATCGCGTCGCGCGCAGGGCGAGCCCGAGCCGGCGGGTGTGCTCCACCCAGCCGGTCGAGTCCAGGATCTCGCGCAGGAGTGCCACCGACCGAGCGTCCATGTGCTCCATGGTGCCCCAGTCACCCCAGGTTGGTCCCGGGAACACGGGCCCTGGCATGATCTGAGCATGCCGTACGGCCGGACGGACCCGGCGCCGACGGACCAGGACGACGAGGAGCGACGGGTGAGCACTGACAGTCTGGACGTGAGCGAGATCACGATCGGGATCCTGGGCGGCACCGGCGATCAGGGCAAGGGTCTGGCCAGGCGGTTCGCCATGGCGGGCCACACCGTGCTGATCGGCTCGCGCAGCGCGGAGCGGGCGCGGGAGGTGGCGGCGGGACTCGGGGTGCCGGTCGGCGGCGCGGACAACGCGACAGTGGCGGCCGAGGCCGACGTGGTGATCGTGGCGATCCCGTGGGAGGGCCACAGGTCCACTCTGGAGTCCCTGCGGGCCGAGCTGGCCGGCAAGATCGTCATCGACTGCGTCAACCCGATGGGCTTCGACAAGCAGGGCGCCTACGCGCTGGCCGTCGAGGAGGGCAGCGCCGCCCAGCAGGCCGCCGCGGTCCTCCCGGACAGCCGCGTGGTCGCGGCCTTCCACCACGTCTCGGCCGTCCTGCTGCTGGACCCCGAGGTCGCCGAGATCGACCTGGACGTGCTCGTACTGGGTGACGACCGTGCGGCCACCGACACGGTCCAGGAGCTCGCCGCCCGGATCCCGGGTGTCCGCGGCGTATACGGCGGCCGCCTGCGCAACGCCCACCAGGTCGAGGCGCTGACCGCCAACCTCATCTCCATCAACCGCCGTTACAAGGCCCACGCCGGCCTCCGCGTCACCGACGTCTGACACCGTTCCGGCGGACCCCGTGCCGGCAGGGCCCGCGGGACAGGTCTCAGATCCAGCCGACGTCCTCGGCGATCCGGACCGCGTCGATCTTGTTGCGGGCGCCGGTCTTGGTGATGGCGCTGGTCAGGTAGTTGCGCACCGTCCCGGTGGACAGATGCAGCCGTCCGGCGATCTCCTCGGCCGGGGCGCCCTTCGCGGCCTCCCTGAGCACGGTGGCCTCGCGGGGGGTCAGCGGGCTCGCGCCGTACTCGATGGCGGCGGCCACCAGCTCGGGGTCCAGCACCCGCAGGCCCTGGGCGGTGCGCCGGACCGCCTCCGCCAGGTGGTCACCGGGGGCGTCCTTGACCAGGAACGCCTCGATGCCCTCCGCCAGCGCCCTGCGCACCTGACCCGGCTGGCCCATCGCGGTGAGGATCAGGATCCGGCAGCCGGGCAGCGTCTTGCGCAGCTCCGCCGAGGCGGTGATGCCGTCGACTCCGGGCAGGTCGATGTCGACCACCGCCACGTCCGGCCGGGTCCGCAGGGCCTCGGGGACGATCCGGTCGCCGCGGACGACCTCGGCGACCACGTCGATGTCGGGCTCCAGCCTCAGCAGCGCGCTGAGCGCCGCCCTGATCATGTGCATGTCCTCGGCGAGCAGCACACGGATCATGCCGGCACCTCCATCGCGAGCCGGAACCCGCCGTTCTCGGTCCGCCCGGCGCTGACCGAACCGCCCAGGCCGCAGGCCCGTTCCTTCAGGCCGATCAGCCCGTTGCCGTCGGCCGAGCGCCCGTGGGCGCGGTCGTTGACCAGCTCCAGCCGTACGGTGCCGGCCCCGGCGGAGGTGGTGATCGAGCAGATCGTCGCCCGGCTGTGCCGCACCACGTTGGTGATCCCCTCGCGCACCGCCCAGGCCAGCGCCTCGTCGACCGGCCGGGACACCCGGAGCTCGGCGAGGTTGGTCTGGCAGCTCACCCCGGACGCCTCCAGCAGCGCGACCGCCCGGTGCACCTCCTCCCGCAGCGACATCTCCCGGTAGCCCCGCGCGACCTGCCGCACCTCCTGGGCGGCGTCCCTGGCCACGTGGACCAGCTCCGACAGCTCCGCCCGCGCCGCCTCGGGGTCGCGCTCGACCAGCCTGCGGGCGAGGTCGCCCTTGAGGGCGACGGCGGTCAGGCTGCTGCCCAGCCCGTCGTGCAGGTCCCGGGAGATCCGCAGCCGCTCCCGCAGCACCGCGGCCTCCGCCAGCTCCGTCCTGGCCTGCTCCAGCTCCCTGCTGACGACGACCAGCCGGACCACCCCGTAGATCACGAATCCGGTGACGAAGAGGGTGGTGACGGCGGAGAAACCCACGAGCGGATTGAAACCCTGCGGGTCGGCGCTCCCGGCGGCGATGAAGTCGACCACCGCCATCAGGGCCAGGCAGCCGAGGGCCGACGGCAGCCGCAGGCGCAGCAGCACCGAGCCGAGCAGGATGGCCTGGGTGCCCCACCAGAAGCCGCCGACCTCGGCCGGGAGGATCACCATCGGGGCGTAGGCGGAGACCGCCTGCACCACGAGCCCGGCGACCGGTCCACCCGGCTCGGCGCCACGCAGGGCGGCGCGGACGTGCAGGAAGTGCGGAATGAAGAAACCGGGCAGCACGGCCGAGAGCACGGCGACCCCGGCCGCTCCGCCGTACCGGGCGATCACGATCACCGGGGAGACCGTGAAGCCCACGGAGAGCAGCACGATCACACCGATCGCCAGCCGCTGGGGGTTTATCCGCATATCAGCGAACCTATGACCTTCGGGTCTCCCAGCGGAACCAGCGCGCCGTCGCGAGGAGCCCGGCGACCCCCCAGACGGCCAGCTTCAGGGCCGGTACGGCGGCCGCCCGCAGGTCACCGGCGAGGGTGCCGTCCGCAGCGTAGGCCGCCTGGGCCGCCTCGACGACGGCGCCGGTGGGCAGCAGGTCGAGCACCGTGCCGACCCAGCCGGGAAGGATCTCCAGGACCGGGCCGAAGCCACCGGCGCCGACACCGGCCAGGAAGAAGACCGGCATGGCCATGACGGCCGCCAGCTCCGTGCGGGGGACGATCGCGGTGAACGCCGTTCCCAGCAGGCACAGGACGGTGGCGCCCGCGACCACGAACACCAGATACAGCAGCGGGCCGCGCGGCGCGGACAGGCCGGTCAGCGAGTACAGCGCCACCGAGACCACGGCCGTCAGCAACGTGCTCTGGACGACCAGGTTGCCGATCTCCCCGCCGAGGATGGCGGGATCGCTCAGCCCGGTGGTCCGCATCCGCTTGAGGACGAGCTGGTCGCGGCGGGCGGTGAGCGTGACCGCGATCTGGTTGAACGTCGCGAGGATGAGGACCATCGCGAGCACCCCCAGGTGCTGGTTCAGCAGGAACTCCGGGTGGCCCGGGCGGACCTTGTCCATCATGAACGGCAGCCCGATGCCCAGGCCCAGAAACAGCAGCACGGACGTGCTCAACGCGGTGCGGTCCCGCCAGAAGAGACGGCCGCTGAAGCGGGTCACCACCGCCAGATCGCGTGCGGACATGGTCATGCCACCTTCTTGTCGTTCTTCTCGCCGGCGGCGAGATCCAGGAACAGGTCTTCGAGCGTCGCCGTGCGGACCTCCAGGCCGCGCAGGCGCAGACCGCGCTCGCCGGCCCAGCTCAGCAGGGTCTGGGCGGCGAGGTCGGGGTCGGCGGCGCGGCAGACCGCGGTGCGGCCCTCCACCGAGGTGACGGGGATCGGCAGGTCCTCCGGGGCGACGGCGGTAGGAAGCTCGAAGGCGACCCGGCCCGCCTGGGAGGCCAGGGTCTCGGCCATGCCGCCGTGCGCGACGATCAGCCCCCGATCCATGATCGCCATGCTGGTGGCCAGTCGCTGGGCCTCCTCCAGGTAGTGCGTGGTGAGCAGGATCGTGGTGCCCTGCCCGGCGAGGTCCCGGATGACCTCCCAGGTGTGCTTGCGCGCCTCGGGGTCCATCCCGGTGGTGGGCTCGTCGAGGAACAGGACGTCGGGCCGGCTCAGCAGGGCCAGGGCCAGGTCCAGGCGGCGCTTCTCCCCGCCGGAGAGCTGGCGCACCTTCGTGCCGGCCTTGGCGCCCAGCCCGGTCAACTCCAGGGTCTCCGCGCGCGGCCGGGGGGCGGCGACGAAGTCCCGCCAGGCGTCCACGGTCTGTGCCACGGTCAGGTCGGGGAAGAATCCCGCCTCCTGGAGCATGATCCCGGTGCTCGCGCGGACCTTGGCCCGGTCCCTGGCCGGGTCGAGGCCCAGCACGCGCACCGTGCCCTCATCCGGAACCTGGAAGCCCGCAAGCACCTCCACCGTGGTGGTCTTCCCCGCACCGTTACGCCCGAGCAGGGCGAAGATCTCGCCGCGCGGGACGTCGAAGGAGATGCCTCCGACGGCTACGAAGTCTCCGTAGCCCTTGGTGAGCCCGCCCACCTGAATCGCTGTCATGTCCTCGATCTTGAAGGCCGCCCGCGCCCGGCGACAGTGAGGAATTCACGACTCCGCTCAGACGACGAGGGCCCGCAGGGTGTGGGGGTGGCGGCCCCCGTCGTAGTCGTGCCAGGCGGCGGCGAGCCTGGCGACCGACTCGGTGAGCGTCTCCTCGGAGAACAGGAACGGCAGCCGCAGATGGTCGCCGTGGCCGCCCGAGGGGTCGAAGGAGCGTCCCGGGGCCACCGCCACCCGGTGGCGGAGGGCCACCTGGGCGAAGGCGTCGGCGTCGCCGTGCGGCAGCCGCACCCAGATCGTCTGCCCGCCGAGCGCGGGTCCGGAGGTCCAGTCGGGCAGCCGCCCGGCCAGTTCGGCGCGGAGGTGGTCATGGCGCCGGCGGAGGAGGGCGGTGCGCTCGCGGCGCAGCTCGTCGACGCGGGACAGCAGCCAGGCCGAGGCGAGCTGGGCGAGCACGTCGCCGCCGAGGTCGTGGACGGCCCGCAGCCGGGCCAGCCGCGAGATCAGCGGCGGTGCCGCGCGGATCCAGCCGACGCGCAGGCCGCCCCAGACCAGCTTGCTCAGCGAGCCGACGGTGATCAGTTGCTCCGCCGTCCCGTAGTAGGCCAGCGGGGGCGGGGGCTCGCCGGCGAAGAAGAGCTCGGCGGGGACCTCGTCGTCGATGACCGGCACGTCGTGCTCGCCGGCGAGCACGGCCAGGCGGCGGCGGGTCAGCGCGGGCATGACCGCGCCGGTCGGGTTGTGGCCCGTCGGGACGGTGTAGCCCACGGCCGGCCGGTCGGCCAGCGCCGCGCAGAACTCCCCGGCGTCGGCGGCCGTGCGGAACAGGGCGGCGGCGTCCCGGAACGACTCCAGCGCGCCGGGATAGGTGGGCGCCTCGGTCAGCACGGTGTCACCGGGGGATACCAGCAGGTTCGCCAGCAGGGTCAGCGCCTGCTGCGCGCCGTTGGTGACCAGGATCTGCCCGGCGGCGGTGGGCACGCCGCGCGCGCGGTAGTAGGACGCGAGGGCCTCGCGCAGCGTCGGGTGCCCGGCGGGGTGATAGCCGATGTCGTGCCGGACCCGCGCCAGCCGGGCCGCCGCCGCCTGGTAGGCCTCGATCAGCACCGGGGGAGGCGCGTCCGGCGCGGCGCAGGTCAGCAGGGTGACGCCGTCCGGCGGGGACAGCAGGTGCAGGAGCAGGGGGTTGACCACGCCGCTGGGGGCGATGCCGCGGGTGGCGGGCAGGTCGGCGGCGCAGACCCGGGTGCCGCTGCCCTGCCGGCGCACCACCTTGCCCTCCTGCTGGAGCTGGTCGTAGGCCGCGACCACGGTGCCCCTGCCCACCGCGAGCCACCGCGCGAGGACCCGGTCGGGAGGCAGCAGGGTGTCCGGAGGCAGCTCGCCGTCGTCGATCAGGGCGCGCAACCGTACGGCGAGCAGGAGGTAGAGGGGGCCCCGGCCGGACGACCAGCGTCCGAGACGGGCGACGAGTTGCTCAGAATTGGCTCGCATGATGGACCAATCTTGCCCGATTGGCTCTGACAAGCGGCCAATCGGCCGGACATTCTTGATGCATGACTGAACTTCGTCCGGAGACCCGTGCCGTCCACCTCCCCCAGCCGCAGCTCCAGGGCAGCCGGCCCATCGCGGTGCCGCTCTACCAGACCTCGGGGTTCGTCTTCGACGACCCGGCCGTCTTCGCCGACGGGATGGGCCGTCCCGACGGGCCCTTCGTCTACGGGCGGCTGTCGAACCCGACGGTCCGGTCGCTGGAGGAGGCGGTCGCGGGTCTGGAGGGCGGCGTCGGCGCCGTCGCCACCGGATCGGGCATGGGGGCCGTCAACTCCGTGCTGCTCGGCCTGCTCAAGCCCGGCGACCACCTGATCGCGCAGAAGCCGCTCTACGGCGGCACCGCCGCGATGATCAACGACCTGGTCGCGCGGTTCCAGATCACGGTCTCCTACGTGCCCGAAGACGACCCGGCGGCGCTGCGCGCGGCCGTGCGGCCCGAGACCAGGCTGGTCTACCTGGAGACGATCGCCAATCCGGTGACCCAGGTCGCCGACCTGCCGGGGATGTGCGCGGCGGCCCGCGAGGCCGGGCTGGTCTCGGTGGTGGACAACACCTTCGCCTCGCCGATCCTGTGCCGCCCGCTGGAGCACGGCGCCGACATCGTCGTCCACTCCACGACCAAGTATCTGAGCGGGCACACCGACGTGGTCGGCGGCATCGCGGTCTTCGCCTCCGAGGAGCTCTACCGGAAGGTGTGGCACTTCGCGGTCGAGCTGGGCGCCACCGCCGACCCGTTCGCCGCCTGGCTCACCCTGCGGGGCCTGCAGACCCTGCCGCTGCGCATGGAGCGCCACTGCTCCAACGCCCGCGAGCTGGCCGTCCGCCTGGACAACCATCCGGCGGTGTCGGCCGTGCACTGGCCGGGCCTGCCCTCGCACCCCTCGCACAAGCTGGCCACGGAGCTGCTGCCGGACTTCGGCGGCGTCTTCTCCTTCGACCTGACCGGCGGGCGCGCGGCCGGGGAGCGGTTCATGAGCTCGGTACGGCTGGCGCTGCTGGCGCCCTCGCTCGGCGGTGTGGAGACGCTCATCCTGCACCCGGCGACCACCTCCCACCGCTCGCTGACGGCCGAGGAGCTCGCCCGCCACGGGATCGGTGAGGGGACGGTCCGGGTCGCGGTGGGCATCGAGCACATCGAGGATCTCTGGGCCGATTTTGCCCAGGCGCTTTCCTGATTTTTCACGTAATGCCACTGTGTAGAGCGAAAAGTCGGCCCTTTCGGAAGGTGGATCGATGCCGCTGAAGAGCTACGGGGTTCTCGTGGGGCGGGCCGTGGACCGCCGGCGCGAGGACGGCGCCGACACCCCGCACTACCAGGTCCACCTCGTCGACGGGGCGGGGACCTCCTACCGGATCGCCGTCAACGTCGAGTCCCAGCAGGCCCCTTCGGAGCTGCTCCACCTCGTCGACGAGGACTTCCGGCACCCCGTGACCGAGTTCCTCGCCCAGGCCGCCGGAGGCTGGAACGCGCTGCCGTCCCGTCCCGGCGGCGCGGCGCTCGACTACATCCGGGGCAACCTGTTCGACCCGGCGGCCCTGCGCCCCCTCCCGCCCGACCTGCCGGGGGTGGACAACGACCTGGCCGACAGGCTCGACCACTACGTCCAGCGGGCGATCGCCGATCCCGGGGCGACCGTATACGCCTTCGGCGAGCGCTGGGGCCCCGAACCGGCGACCCCCGACAAGGTCTTCGGGTTCCGGCCGGGCAACGGCGTGCACGACATCCACATGAACCAGGGCAACTCCCGCCGCTTCCGCGGGGACGACGGCGTGTGGCAGGACGGCGGCCTGCTCCTGCGCTTCCCCGCCGAACCGCGCTGGATCGCGATCTTCCTGGCCTTCCAGTCCCAGGCCTGGCACACCGACGACACCACCGGGCACGCCCTGGACGGCGCGCCCGAGCGGCCCGCCACCGGCCAGGAGCCCGTCCGCGTCCTCGCCGCGCTGGTCAACCCCGTCGGGCCGGCGCCCGAGCGCGAGGTCGTCACCGTGCTGAACGCCTCCCCGGAGCCGGTCGACCTCACCGGGTGGCGGCTGGCCGACCGGCAGAAGAACGCCTTCCCGCTGCCGCCCGGCCCCCTGGCCCCCGGCGCCACGCTCCCGATCGCCGTCGGCGCCCCGTTCACGCTGGGCAACGGCGGGGGAGCGATCACGCTGCTCGACGCCGCCGGGCTCAAGGTCCACGGGGTCTCCTACGGCGCGGAGCAGGGCGGCCGGGAGGGCTGGACGGTCACTTTCTGAGCCGGGCGCGGATCCGGCGCGGGGCGTGGACGGGCCGCCGCCCCGGCGGCCCCGGGATCTCCCGGGGCGCCGGGGCGGCGGCGGCGCGTCAGTGGTAGCTGTGCTCGGTGGTGGGGAAGGCCCCGCTGGTCACCTCGTCGGCGTAGGCGCGGACGGCCCTGTCCATCTCCCCGGCCAGGTCGAAGTATTTCTTGACGAACTTGGCGGGGTGGGGGGTCAGCCCCATCAGGTCCTGCCAGACCAGGACCTGGGCGTCGGTGGCGGGACCGGCGCCGATGCCGATGGTGGGGATCGACAGGGACGTGGTGACCCGCTCGGCGAGGTCGCTGGGGACGCACTCCAGGACCACGGAGAAGGCCCCGGCGTACTCCAGGTCCTTGGCGTCGGCCATGAGCTCGTCACCGGACTGGCCGCGGCCCTGCACCCGGTAGCCGCCGAAGGCGTTGACCGACTGGGGGGTCAGGCCCAGGTGGGCCATGACGGGGATGCCGGCCGAGACCAGGGCCTCGACCTGGGGGAGCACCCGGCGGCCGCCCTCCAGCTTGACCGCGTGGGCGCCGGCCTCCTTCATGAAGCGGGCGGCCGTCTCCAGCGCCTGCTGCGGTGAGGACTGGTAGGAGCCGAACGGCAGGTCGGCGACGACCAGCGCGCGTGACGAGCCGCGTACCACGGCGGCCGTCAGCGGCATGAGGTCGTCCACCGAGACCGGCAGCGTCGAGTCGTAGCCGTAGACGACCATGGCGGCCGAGTCGCCGACGAGCAGCACCGGGATGCCGGCCTCGTCGAAGACCCTGGCGGTCATCGCGTCGTACGCGGTGACCATCGGCCACTTCTCACCCCGCTCCTTGGCGGCGGCGATGTCGCGGACGGTGATCCTTCGCCCTGTCTGGCCGCCGTAGAGGGCGGTCGGCCGACTGGTGACGGAAGAGGACATCAAACCCTCCAGAAGAGTCTCGAGGCGCCCCAGTGGCGTCCCCGGACGTTTCCGATGATTGCACGCGGTCGGCTGGTTAAACACCCCCGGCCCCGGCGGTAATCCAGTGGCGGAGGTGTCGGTGCCGTACGCCACAATGCATGCGGAGGTAAGTAATCAAAATGGCTATCGAACCTTACCGTCGCCTGCTCGCCCTTCCGGGCGTGCGGACGTTGCTGCTGGTGGGCCTGGTGGCCCGGATCCCGTCCACGGCGACGGGCATCACGCTGACGCTGCACATCCGCAGTCTCGGCATGGGCTGGCTGGCGGCAGGGGTGGTCGGCACGGCCACCACGGTGGGGATGGCGGTCGGGGCGCCACTGGCCGGACGGTTCGTCGACAGACACGGCCTGCGTCCGGTGCTGGTGGTGACCACCGTCGTCCAGCTCGCCTTCTGGTCCTGCGCGTGGGCGCTGCCCTACCCCGCGCTGGTGGTCGCCTCGGTGGTGGCCGGGCTGCTGGGTCTGCCGGTCTTCAGCGTGATCCGGCAGTGCCTGACGGCCCTGGTCCCGCCCGCGCAGCGCAGGATCGGCTTCTCCCTCGACTCGATCATGGTCGAGCTGTCCTACATGACCGGACCCGCCCTCGGGGTCGTCGGGATCACCTCGCTCGGCAGCGCGTGGACGATGTGCGTCGTCGCGGTCGGCCTGACCGGCGCCGGCGTGGCGTTGATCCTGCTGAACCCGCCGATCCGCTCGGCCGAGGAGCTCCAGGAGCCGGCGGAGAAGGTCCTGCGGCGCCAGTGGCTGACCCCGGGCCTGATCACGCTGCTGGGCACCGCGTCGGCGGCCACCTTCGTGCTGACCGCCACCGAGCTGGCGCTGGTGGCGACCGTCGAGCAGGCCGGCGACACGGCATGGACCGGCCTGGCGATCGGGCTGTGGTGCGTCTACTCGCTGGTCGGCGGCTTCGTCTACGGCGGGCTGTCGCGGGGCTTCTCCCCGCTGGTCCTGATCGGCGCGATGGGCCTGCTCACCGTCCCGGTGGGCCTGGTGGGCGGTGACTGGCGGTGGGTGATCATCGCGCTCGTCCCGGCGGGAGTGCTGTGCGCCCCCGGCCTGTCGTCCACGGTCGAGACCCTCAGCCGCTGGGTCCCGGCGGGTGCCCGCGGGGAGGCGATGGGCCTGCACGGCACGGCTCTGCTCATCGGCGGCGCGGTCTCGGCGCCGATCGCCGGAGCGGTCATCGACGGTGCCGGCACGGGCTGGACCTTCGCCCTCGCGGGCCTGGTCGGCATGGCGATGGTGCTGGTGGCGCTGCCGTTCTGGCGGCGGATCCCGGCGGCGGCCGAGAAGCCGGTGCCCGTCGCCGTCTGAGTCCCCATCCCGTTAACGAGAGGTGAATACGAAACGAAACTGTTGCGTATCGAAAAGATAGGCGCTACGG
>NZ_JBSFPS010000320.1:0-10714 GCF_053588315.1 Streptosporangium sp. NPDC003464
GCTCGGTGACCGTGGCGACGTGCAGGTGGTCAACACCCGCAACAACGGTACGCTGCCCTTCCTCGCCGACGACGCGGTCATCGAGGTGCCCTCGAAGATCACCAAGGCGGGAGCCGTACCGCTGCCGGTCGAGCCGGTCGAGCCGCTCTACGCCGGCCTGATCGCGGGCGTCTCCGCCTATGAGGAGCTGGCCCTCCAGGCGGCGCTGTACGGCGGAGCGGACCGGGTGCACAACGCGCTTCTGGCGCACCCGCTGGTGGGGCAGGAGGCGATCGCCGCCGAGCTGACCGCGCTTCTGCTGGAGAAGAACGGAGGGCACCTGTCGTGGTGAGCGTGCTGGCCGTCGACGGAGGCAACAGCAAGACCGATGTGGTGCTGCTGAACGAGCTGGGGGAGATCCTCGCTCGTGGCCGCGGCGGGCCCTTCGTTCCGCAGAGCGGGGGAGTCGGGCCCGCCGCCGACGTCATCGAGAGCGTGGTACGGCAGGCGGTCGGTCTCACCGGCCAGGCCGATCACCTGGTCGCCTTTCTGGCCGGGGCGGACCTGCCGGAGGAGGAACAGGCGATCGGGGCCGAGATCTCGGGACGCGCGCTGGCCCGCGACGTCGTGGTGCGGAACGACACCTTCGCCCTCCTCCGGTCAGGAGCATCCGGCCCGTGGGGCGTCGCGGTGGTCTGCGGCGCGGGGATCAACGCGGTCGGCGTCTCGCCGACGGGGCGGATCGCTCGTTTCCTGTCCCTGGGGGCGATCAGCGGCGACTGGGGTGGCGGCCTCGGCCTGTCGGCCGAGACGCTCTGGTACGCCATCCGCGCCGAGGACGGCAGGGGCGCCCCGACCGAGCTGGCCGAGTTGGTCAAATCGCACTTCGGCGCGGACACGGTCGAGCGGGTGGTGGTCGATGTGCACCTCGGCGCTCTGGAGCGGGAACGGCTGCTGGAGCTGACGCCAGGGCTGTTCAAGGTGGCCGCCGGCGGCGATGAGATCGCGCTCGGGCTGGTCTCGCGGATGGCCGACGAGATCACCACGATGGCCCGGGTCTGCCTCGCCCGTCTCGACCTGCTCGGAACGCCGACCGAGGTGGTCCTGGGTGGGGGCGTTCTGCGAGCCCGTGATCCGCTGCTGACCGCACTGCTCGACGAGCGGTTCGCGGCCCGCGCGCCGCTGGCCGAGCGAGTCGTCGCCGAACTGCCGCCCATCGCGGGCGCGGCACTGAGCGCCCTGGACCACATCGGCGCAGGTGAGGATGCGAAAGCCCGGCTGCTCGGGCAGTTCTGAGCCCCGGTGATCCCGGGCCCGCCGCGTCCTTGACGGGTAACGGAACCGCGACCTATAGTCAGCCGCTAACCGTCTGGAAGGTATCCGGACGGTTAGCGTCCAGGAGGAAGCATGTCCCCTACTCGCCGCGACGTTCTGCGCGGGCTCGGTCTCGCCGCGCTCGCCACCCCCCTCGCCGCCTGCGTCACCGCCGGTCGCGACGCCGCCCCCGGCCCCACCGCCTCCGCCGCCGCGACCTCCGCGAACAACCCGCTCGGGGTGGACGCCGCCCGGCGGCTGGAGGTCGTCATCTTCAGCGGCGGCAACGGCGACAAGTACGCCGTGGACCTCCATGAGGCCGCCTACCGCAAGACCTACCCGCAGGCCGAGATCAAGCATGTCGCCACGCAGAAGGTCGGCACCCAGCTGCGCCCCCGCTTCATCGCCGGTGACGTGCCCGACGTGGTCAACAACTCCGGGCCGGAGGCGCTCGACCTGCAGTCACTGGTCCAGGAGGGACACCTGGCCGACCTCACCCCGCTCTTCGAGGCCCCCTCCCTGGCCTTCCCCGACAAGAAGGTCAAGGACACTCTCGTCGGCGGCGCCTACGAGAACTCGTTGATCGACGGCGTGCCGCGGGTCCTGCAGTACACCGTCGCCCACCGCGCCCTCTGGTACAACGCCAAGCTCTTCGAGGCCAAGGGCTGGTCGGTCCCCAGGACCTGGGCGGAGTTCAACGCCCTCGGTGAGGAGGCGAAGAAGGCGGGGATCACCCTGTTCGCCTACCCTGGCCAGGTCGGCCCGTTCTACCAGCTGTGGAACCTCATCTACAGCGCCGCCAAGATCGGTGGCAACAAGGTCATCATCGACATCGACAACCTGGCCGACGGCGCCTGGACCGCCGAGCCGGTCCGGCAGGCCGTCGCCGCCTGGGCGCAGATCCAGAAGGACTACGGGGACAAGGCCTACTTCGGTCTCGACCACACGCAGACCCAGGTCAAGCACCTGCAGGACAAGGTCCTGTTCTACCCGTGCGGCTCCTGGCCGGAGAACGAGATGGCCAAGGACAGGCCCGACACCTTTGAGTACGCCATCGCACCGGTGCCCAGCATCACCTCCGCGGACGCCCTGCCGTACGAAGCGATCATGATCGGGGTCTCCGAGGCATTCTTCGTCGCCGCCAAGGGCAAGAACCCGCAGGGCGGCCTGGAGTACCTGCGCATGATGCTCTCGAAGGAGGGCGCGCGCGGCTACACCGAGATGACCAAGAACCTCACCATCGTCAACGGCCTGGTGGACGGCCTGCAGCTCACCTCGGCGGTCAACAGCGCCGCCAAGGCCCAGGAGGCCGCCGGGAAGAACACCATCACCGACGCCCGCTTCGAGACCTGGTACAAGGAGCTGTTCGACTACGGGCAGACCCAGACCAACTCGGTCATGGCCGGTCGCACCACTCCCGACCAGTTCTGCGCGAACATGCAGAAGAAGGCGGACGAGCTCAAGGCCGACTCCTCCATCGCCAAGCAGACCCGGAGCGTCTGACCGATGAGGCGGCACGGCTTCGTCGCGGGGTTCCTGCTCCTCCCCGTCCTCCTCTACGCCGTCTTCGTGATCAGCCCGTACGTGCAGGCGTTCCAGATCGCGCTGACCGACTGGCGCGGAGTCTCGGCCGGGCTCGACTTCGTCGGGCTGGACAACTTCCGGCGGATGTTCGGCAACGAGGCATTCTGGCAGGCGCTCCGCAACCACCTGGTCCTGCTCGTCACCATGCCGCTGGCCACCGTCTCCCTCGCGCTGCTGTTCGCCTATCTGCTGAACGCGGCAGGCGGCTCACGCGGCGGCACGATGACCGGGGTCAAGGGCTCCGGCTTCTACCGGGTCGTCTTCTTCCTGCCTCAGGTGCTCGCGGTGGCGGTGGTCGGCGTGCTGTTCAAAGCCGTCTACCGCCCCGACTCCAGCGGTGTGATCAACGGCGCTCTCGTCAAGCTGGGGATCGAACCGGTCGGGTGGCTGACCGACCAGCGGCTCGCCCTCTGGTCGATCATCGCCGTCATGGTCTGGCAGGCGGTCGGTTTCTACGTCGTGCTCTTCTCCGCGGGAATGGCCGCCATACCGAAGGACATCTTCGAAGCGGCCTCCCTGGACGGCGCGGGCCGTGCGCGGATGTTCTTCTCCGTCACCCTGCCGCTGCTCTGGGAGACCGTCCAGGTCGGCTGGATCTACCTCGGCATCGCGGCCTTCGACGGCTTCGCCCTGGTCAACGTGCTGTCCATGGAACAGGGCGGGCCCGACGGCGCGACCACGGTGCTGGCCACGGAGATCTACAAGAACGCCTTCGGCTACTCGCGGTTCGGCTACGCCTCGGCGCTCGGCGTGGCGCTGTTCTTCCTGACCCTCACCTTCGCCGCTCTGACGATGCGGGTCACCAGGCGCGAGAGGATCGTCTACTGACATGGGCCGCAAAGTCTTCGGGGGCTTTTCGCAGGCCGTCCTGGCGGTGTGGGCGCTGCTCATCATCGCCCCGCTGATCTGGACGCTGCTGGCCTCCTTCAAGAGCAACGGCGAGATCTTCGGTGACGCCCTGCAACTGCCGGGCGAGTTGCGCTGGGACAACTGGGTGCGGGCCTGGGAACGTGCCAGCGTCGGTCGGTACTTGCTCAACACGGTGGTCGTCGTCTTCTTCGGCGTCGCGGGCACCATGCTGCTCAGCTCCATGGCCGCCTACGTGCTGGCCCGCTTCAAATTCCCCGGCAACCGGCTGATCTACTTCCTGTTCGTGTCGGGCATGGCCTTTCCGGTCTTCCTCGCCCTGGTGCCGCTCTTCTTCGTCGTCGACGGGCTCGGGCTGCTCAACACGCACGTCGGGCTGATCCTGGTCTACATCGCGTACTCGCTGCCCTTCACCGTCTTCTTCCTCACCTCCTTCTTCCGGGGGTTGCCGGACGCGGTCGCCGAGGCGGCGATGATCGACGGAGCCTCGTACACACGGACCTTCTTCCAGGTCATGCTGCCGATGGCCAAGCCCGGGATGGTCAGCCTGACCATCTTCAACGTGCTCGGCCAGTGGAACCAGTATCTGCTGCCCCTGGTGCTGCTGCCCGGGGACAAGAGTAACTGGGTCATCACGCAAGGTATCGCGGACATTTCGACCATTGCCGGGTATGAGGCGGACTGGCCGGCGCTGTTCGCGGCGCTCAGCATGACGGTCCTGCCGGTCGTGGTGGCCTATATCTTCTTCCAGCGGCACATCCAGTCCGGGCTGACGTCAGGAGCAGTGAAGTAGTGTCCACCGGAAACCCCACCGTCTTCCGCACGCTCAACGAACGAGCCGCCCTGGAGCTGCTGCTCCGGCACGGTCCGCTCACCCGCGCCGAGCTCGAGGTCCACACCGGGCTCTCCAAGGCCTCCGCCGCCGAGGTGCTGCGCCGCCTGGAGAACGGGCGCCTCGTGCGCAAGGCCGGCACCAAACCCGGCAACGCCGGCCCCGCCGCCCAACTGTGGGGGCTGAACGGCTCGGCCGCCTGGGTCGCGGGGCTGGATCTGACGGCGCGTGCCGTGGAGGTGTCGGTGGCCGACCTCACCGGCGAGGTCCGGGGCGGCTACCAGGCCGAAGCCCCCGGCGAGGGCACCGACGCGGTGACGTTCCTGACCGAGGCGGTGCAGGCGGCGGCCCACGACGCCGGGGTCACGCTCGACGACCTCGACCAGATCGTGCTGGGCGTGCCTGGAGTCGTCGACGCCGGAGGTCACCGGCTGCGCCAGGCGGTGCAGCTGTCCGGCTGGTCGCACCTCGACGACCTCGGCGACCTGCGCGAGCGGCTGGGCACCGAGCGCTTCCGGCTGGAGAACGACGTCAACCTCGTCGCGATCCGGGAGCTGGAAGAGCACACGGGGAGCAGCTTCGTGCTCTTCTGGGTGGGGAACGGGGTCGGCGCCGGGGCCGTGCTCAACGATGCCCTGTGGCGCGGGGTCACCGGACGTGGCGGCGAGGTCGGCTCCGTGATCGTGCCCGATCCGGTGAGCCGCGGGCGGCTCTACGGGCCGGACGGCGGCCCGCTGGGCGCGCTGCTCGGTGCGGCCCCGCTGGCCGAGCTGGCCAAGGCGCACGGGGCGGACGTCGAGCCGACCCTCCGCGCGGTCACGCGATTCCTCCGCGCCGAGCTTCCCGTCGGGTTCCTCGACGATGTCGCCAAACGTGTCGCGCTCGGCGTGACCGCGGCCGTGGGCGTGCTCGACCCCGGCCGCGTCGTCCTCGGCGGTCCCCTCTGCACAGCGGCGGGCGAGCCGCTGCGCATCCGCGTCGCCGAGCTCCTGGCCCCCACCGGCCTCGCACCCGTCACCGTCGCCGTCAGTCGCGTCAGCGGTAACGCCGTGCTCGAAGGCGCCGTCCGCCACGCCCTCGACCTGGCTCGTGAACAGGTCTTCCACGCCGGTACGGCAGGCCGTACCGGCCCCGTCAACGAAAGCTGAGAGATGTTGCGCACCCTGGTGATCGCTGCCCACCCCGACGAACCCGAGCTCTACGCCGGCGGCACCTCCGCCCTGCTGGCCGGGGCGGGACACGCGGTGAAGTTCCTGACGCTCACCAACGGCGACGCCGGGCACCACGAGCTCGAACGGGCTCCGCTGGCCCGCCGCCGAGCGGAGGAGGCCTGGCGCGCGGCCGACGCTCTCGGAGTGGTCGACTACGAGATCTTCGACGTGCATGACGGCCTTCTCGAACCGACCGTGGAGCTGCGCCTGAGACTGATGCGCGAGATCCGCGCCTGGCGGCCCGACCTGGTGATCGCCCTGCACGGCGACGGTGCCGGTCACCCGGACAACCGGGCCGCGGGAAAGCTGGCCGAGCAGGCCGTGGAGCTTGTCACCGTGCGCAACGTCGAGTGCGGCAAGCCCGCCCTGGAACGGCAGCCGGTCTGCTTGCTGATGACCGACTACGCCTCCGGCCCCGCGCACCGGGACGACGTGGTGGTGGACGTGGCGCCGGTGGCGCAGGCCAAACTGGACGCCTGCCTGGCGCACGCCTCCCAGTTCCTGGAGTTCGCCCCGTTCCAGCGCGGCCTCCTGGACCAGGTGCCCCCGGCCGGCGACGTGGACGCCTGCCGTTCCTTCGTCGGCAAGCACTGGTCGGAGTTCCTCGGGCCGGAGACCTTCCAGCTCGCGCCGTACGGCAGGCAGGCCGACGCGGCCGAGCTACGCCGGCTGATGCCGTTCGGCCGAGCTTCGCTCCTGACCCGATGACGGGTGTCAGGCCACCCGGTTGGTCGTTCTGGTGACCGGACGACGTGGAGCGGGGCCGCGGGTAGTGCCGTGTGGGCGGCCAAGGGTCTCTCCCAGGGCAGGCGCGGACCGATGACGAGACTGCGAGCCGGGCGTAACCGGGCGTAGGCGGCGACGATGGGCCAGGTCCACCGATCGGCCTGCTCGGGAGCGCGAGGTGGTTGCGTCCACGGAAGTGGTTGGAGTCCTCTCGGCCGCGCAGCTGCATGAAGGCCCCTGAGCGGGGATCACCCACTCAGGGACCTTCTTCTTTTCCTGACCGTCCGGGGTCCTTGCCGACGCCCTTGCCGGGCGTCGCGGCGGACGCGGATGTGGACGACTCAGTCGAGTGCACGTGGACGGATGTCATGCGTGAGCGGCGGCCCTCCGACGGTGAGGCGGGGATCGTCTGGGCCGGTCGGCTGACGGCGGACTGGACACAGATCATCCAGGTGCAGGGGTTCGGCTGCGAGGAGGCTCTGCGGGAGCTCTCGTACGGCGGGCGGGCGCTGCTGATGCGCTGGGACATCAACGGGCCGCGTGACCTCGAATACGGGGTCAACGGTCACTACGTGACGGACTTCAGCGTCACCGTCCCCGGAAAGCGCTGGGGAAGTGATCCGCATGCGCTCGACTCCTACGCTCAGGGGTTGCTTTTCGACCTGGGTGACTCCGGTTGGGAGAGTGATCCCGAACTGCCGGCGGGGTGGCTGGAGTACTGGGCGTGGGAGGAGGCCCGGCTGGAGAGTGGAGAAGACTACGGACAGGAGGACCTCCCCGGCGAGTGGGGCGACTTCATCGGGCTTGTCCACAACGGATACAGCCCGCCCATGGCGACCTGCCTCACGTCGGCCCTGGCGCTCGTCGGCAGGGTGACGGGCAGGGAGATCGACCGGGAGTGGATGGACGGGGCCCACACCCGCTACGTGATCCGGATCGGCGCAACGGCTGAGGACAGGCAACCCGCTCCGGCGGAAAGCCCCTGGACGGGCGGCGCCGTCTCAGGGGCTTTTCAGCGTCTTGATCTGATGCGCCGGCCGTCGAGCCGCCGGCGGTACGGCGCGTTACCGCTATTCGCCCGTTGTCTTGGCGAGGACGTCGGCGGCCGAGGCTTCCGACGGAGAAGCCGGCCGCGGAGCGCAGAACACGCCGGATGCCCGCGATGGTGCTGCGGGACGGATAACCCCTGCAGCACTTGCCAACGGCACAGCGCCGCCGTTCAACGAAATCTCACGGCGTGTTCATGCTTGCTGCCCGGACTCGACGATGAGTGTGTAGTCGACGCCTGCGTAAAAGTCGCCGGAGGACCCGCGGATGGTCAGCGTATGGCGGCCGGGCTGCAGCGGCTGGAGGCGCACCCAGATGCCGCAAGCGTAGTAAGTGTCCGTTCCTTCCTCGCCGGTCAGCGGGTTACCGGCCACACCGGTCACGGCAACGCTGTCGTCCTCCATCCGTTCGGACGCGACCGGCTTGCCGTTGAGGGTGGCCCTGCCTTCCGCGGTGGCCATGAACTCCTTGCACGAGGCTTCGGAGTCGGCGAGGTTCACCAGCGGGAACACCAGCGGCCGCTCCGCGGGTACCCAGCATGTCCGCTGCGAGTTACCGCCGAAGGTCCCGGCGAGGAACCACAGGTCCTCCGGTTGGTTCCGGTCGCAGAACTCCCCGGTCGTATCCGTCACCGGGTTTGTGCTCTCGCCTTCCGAGGCCGCCCAGGTCCACCAGCGTCCTTGGATCGTCTCCGCCGGCGAGGCGGCCGATTCCGGAGACGCGGTTCCGTCCGTGCCGTCCTCGTGAGCCGTCCCGCAGCCGGTGATGAGACCGAGGATCAGCAGAAGCGGTACGGCGGATCTGAGGGACATCCGGGAATCATAGACTCCCAGTGGGTGAGAAGATCGCGCTGACCGCCGCCGGTGGCCCGCTCGGAGGCCTTTCCAGAGGCCGATAGATCATCACGCTGAGGGGTGATCCCCCTTGGGGCGAGCGGATCCCCGCGGAGCTCTGGGGAGCCTACTCGCGGGGCCCGTTCTCGTGACCGTCAGGGCGTCTCAGGTGTTCTTGGCGTCCAGCCTCAGGTGTTCTTGGCGTCCATCGGAATGGGCGTGTTCTGCGCGCGGACGTAATCCAGCAGATCGTCTTCGTCGATGACCTCGTCGGCGGGCGGGGCGGTGATGACGAGACGGAATCCCCAGTCGGTGTAGCGCGTGTCGCTCCGCTTGACCAGTGGATCTCTCCCCCCTCCCGCGGTGTCAGTGGTGACCAGGCGCTTGGGCAGGCCGTAACGGTCGGTCCAGAGCTGCCAGGAGACCTTCCCCTTGCTCCTCTCGCCGATGGGCCGCCCCGAGGTCCAGCTGACGAGGGCATCCCTGGAGATCTTGCTCAGCTCCTTGTAACTCATGGTGCCCCGGTAAAGGGAGCCGCCGGAGACGGGCCTGCTCGTCGAGCACTTCAGCACGGCCTTCATCATGGACGGGTCGTACACGTTGAGCGGCTGCAGGCTGGCGTCCCGGGCCATGTCCCGGCCCATGCTCCCCCTGTGTTCGTTCGGGAAGCGGATCCACTTCTTGCCCTCCGGGACCGGCCCGGGATACTGGTCGGCGTCGTCGTAGACGTCCTTGCCGACGCGGATCACATGGTGGGGGGCCGACTTCTCGGGTGGGAGCCCCTCGGTCCCCGGCCGGGGAAGGTCCCGCCAGGTGAAATCGGCGGCCACCGGACCCGACGGGGCGAACTGGAGGCTACCGCTGATCCGGGTCCCGCTCCCGGAGACCGTCGACTTCGCGCCGAAGAAGTAGCGGCTGGTCTCGGAGATCCGGACGCCGTGCTCGCTCCGGAACTGCCGCTTGAGCGCGCGGGCCGGATCGGGAGCGCCTGCCTGCGCGGCGGCGGGACCCGTGGAGACCGGTACGGACGCGAGCAGTACGGCGACCGCCAGGGCAGCCCATCGTCTCATGGGGCATTTGTCCTTTTGTTGAGCTTTTAGGCATTCAACGGACTTTTAGAGCATTCAACGGAAAGGTGAGGCTCAACTGAGATGATAACGGGCACATTCCGTCGGAGACCTTGTCCGCTCCGTTTTCTCCGTCACCATCGCCGCCGCTCTCGTCCGCTGCCGCCGGCTCACCAGATGACATGATGTTCTTGGCGGGTCTCGTGCCGCACTGCCTGCCCGGCGGCGCCGGCAGCGCCAACGGGGCGAGGGGGAATGACTCGGATGGGGTTGGAGGTCGAGAGTCGATCGTCCGATTCACCGTACATCGAGCGGGTGTGGCGGAGCAGCAGCCATGACGTCGACCGGATGACGTCGATCGCGACAGCCCATTGGGATCTGGTCTTCTGGGAGCACCGCGGTCAGGCCAGCGCCGCCGTTCAAGGGCCGGGGTCAAAGGCGGGTCCGGCCCCCGTCCCCGAAGACGCCACGTTCTTCGGCATCAGCTTCTCGCTCGGCACCTCGATGCCCCATCTTCCGGTCGATCGGCTCGTCGACGGTTCTGTGGAGATCCCCGGCGTGACGCGCAGATCGTTCTGGCTGAAGGGTTCCGCCTGGCGCCCTCCCGACTACGACAACGCCGAGGCGTTCGTACGGCGGATGGTGCGTGAGGGCGTCCTGGACCGCGACCCGATCGTCGCCGCGGTGCTCCGCGGCGCGTCGCCCGGGGTGTCCGAACGCACCGTCCAGCGGCGCTTCGTGGCGACAACCGGACTCACCCGCGGCGCCGTCCGGCAGATCGACCGTGCCAGGCAGGCGGCGGTCCTGATCCAGGAGGGCACGCCGGCCCACGACGTGATCCACCGGCTCGGATACTTCGACCAACCGCACCTGGCGCGGTCGCTGACCCGCTACATCGGGCGGACCGCCACGCAGTTGAGCGACCGGGTTCCGTCGGAGCCGCTGTCGCTTCTGTACAAGACCTGAGTGCCCGTCCTCGCCTAATCTCCCAGTCGCGGCCATCGCCACCGAACGGGAGGTCGTCGCGTGGAGGCCGGTCGATCCGGGCCGCGATCGTGAGCCACTCCTCATAACCAACGACAAGGGAGCACCGCAATGGGCAGGATCGTCTCGAACTTCTTCATCTCGCTGGACGGTGTGGTCGAGTCGCCGGACCAGTGGCACTTCCCGTACTTCAACGACGAGATGGGCGCGGCGATCGGGGCGGGCGTGCAGAACGCGGCGGCGTTCCTGATGGGCCGCAAGCTGTACGAG
>NZ_JBSFPS010000321.1:0-10535 GCF_053588315.1 Streptosporangium sp. NPDC003464
ACCGGGACGGCGCTCACGGCGCGCAGCATGCGCAGCACCTCGCAGCCGTCGAGGTCGGGCAGGCCCAGGTCGAGCACGACCAGGTCGGGCCGGTCTCCCACCGCGAGGGTGAGCCCCGGCATGCCCGCGGCGACCGACGTGACGGCGTGCCCGCGTTCGGTGAGCGCCCGGGTCAGCGCGGACCGGACCTGGGCGTCGTCCTCGACGAGGAGCACCTGTGCCACACCAACACGCTAACCTTTCCCCAATCGGCCGGCTGCGTTGACCACGTCGTGAGGCCCGCTTGGCGGGCCCTTAACGGCGCTGGTGAGACGTTTGTTCGGTGAACAGGCAGGCCCTGCTCGGCCTGGGGGGCTGGCTCGCCGCAGCCGCCCTCACCACGGTGGCCAGCACCTGGGCGGTGTCGCTGATCGGCGTCCACATCACCGGCCAGGTCGTCCAGCCCATGACGTTCAGCGAGGTCGAGCGGGCCCTGGTCAGCGCGACCGGCAACCCCGTCCTGGCCGCTCCCGCCCCGCCCGGCCGGGCCATGGCGACCAGGGAGTTCTCCTACGGCCAGGGGGCCGTCGTCACCGCCTGCGACGCGGGCCGGGCCGTCCTGCTGTCGTGGAGCCCCGCCCAGGGCTACGGCGTCGACAGGGTCGAGCGCGGCCCCGCGCCTGCCGTCTCGGTCGAGTTCACCTCCGGCGGCGAGAGCACGACGATCCGCGTCACCTGCCCGGCCGGCGCGCCGGCGGCGACGACCTGGTCCACCACCACCGACTGAGGTCTCCCGGACCGCCCGCGGACCGGGGCCTGCCGGCCGCGGACCCCGGGCGTTCTGGTCTGCCACCGCGGACCGGGGTCCTCCGGGGCCCGCCCGCGGACCGGGGCCTGCCGGCCGCAGACCCGGAGCGTCCTGGCCCGGCCGCCGCGGACCGGGCTCCGGACGCCCGGCGGAGCTCAGGTCTCCTCGGCGAACCGTTCGGCCCGGTCGGTCTCGCCCGCCACGAGCAGGATGTCGCCGCCGTTGACGACCGTGCCCGAGGTGGCGTAGGTGAACCTGCCGCCGGGCTTCTTGATCCCGACCACGGTCACCCCGTACTTCTTGCGGATGCCCAGCTCGCTCAGGGACCTGCCGTCCGCCCACTGGGGAGCCTTGGTCTTGACCAGGGCGTAGTCCTCGTCGACCTCCACGTAGTCGAGCATCCGGCCGGTGACCAGGTGCGCCACCCGCTCGCCCATGTCGTGCTCGGGCTGCACCACGTGGTGGGCGCCGACCCGCTCCAGGATCCGGCTGTGCTGCAGATTGATCGACTTCGCCCAGATGTCGGGCACGCCGAGGTCGGCCAGGATGGAGGTGGTCAGGATGCTCGCCTCGATGTCGTTGCCGATGCCGACCACCGCCCGGCCGAACTCGGCGATCCCCAGCTGGGTGAGCGCGTCGGGGTCGGTGGAGTCGGCGCAGACCACGTGGGTGAGCCGCCCGGAGAACTCCTGGACGTTCTTGGGGTCGCTGTCGACCCCCAGCACCTCGACGTCGCGGCCCGCCAGCTCCACCGCCAGCGCACCGCCGAACCGGCCCAGGCCGATCACCACGACCGCGTCGCCGCGGTTCTTCTTGTCAACCAACGAGGGGACGCTCCTCCGGATAGCGGAACCGACGGGTCTGGACGTGCAGCGCCAGCGCGGCGCCGAGGGTCACCGGGCCGAGCCGGCCGATGAACATCAGGGTCGTCAGGACCAGATGCCCGCTGGTGCCGACATCAGGGGTGATCCCCGTGGACAGGCCGACCGTGCCGAACGCGGAGACCACCTCGAACAGTACGCGGTCGAGCTTGAAGGGGGTGAGCATCATCATGACGAACGTGCCGGCGGCGACCGAGGCCACGCTGAGCAGGGCTATGGTCAGCGCCTGCCGCTGGAGCTGCTCGGGGACGCGGCGGCGCCCGGCCGTGACGTCGGGCTCGCCGCGGAGCTCGGCCAGGATGACGTAGGCGAGCAGCGCGAACGTCGTCACCTTGATGCCGCCGCCGGTGCTCGCGCTGCCCGCGCCGATGAACATCAGCACGTCGCTGATCAGCCAGGTGTTCTCGTGCATCTGGGAGACGTCGACGGAGTTCATGCCGCCGCTGCGGGTCATGGTGCTGTGGAAGAACCCGGCCATGACACGCAGGCCGGGGGAGAGCGCGCCCAGCGTGCCGGGGTTGTTCCACTCGGTCGCGGTGACGGCCAGGGTCCCACCGGTCAGCAGGACGGCGGTCATCCCCACAGTGATCTTCGCGTGCAGCGACCAGCGCGACGGGCGGCGCCAGTTCTGCCGGAGCACGGCGTAGACCGGGAAGCCGAGGCCCCCGGCGACCACCGTCAGTGCCAGCGGGAGGCAGATCCACGGATCGGTGACGAACCGCATCATGCTGTCGGGCCAGAGCGCGAACCCGGCGTTGGTGAACGCCGAGACCGCGTGGAAGATCCCGTAGTACACGGCGCGGCCGAGCGGCTCGCCGTACCCGGCGACGAAACGGACGGACAGGATCACGGCGGTCAGCGTCTCGACCACCAGCGTGACCTTGGCGACGCCCGCGATCACCCGGCGCACGTCGCCCGGCCCCAGTGTCTTGGTCTCGGCCTGGGTGTTGAGCCGGGCGCGCAGGCCGAGCCTGCCGGAGACGACCAACGCGAGGATCGAGGCGAGCGACATGATCCCGAAGCCGCCGATCTGCATCAGCACCAGGATCACCAGCTCGCCGAAGACCGTCCAGTGCGCCGCCGTGTCCTGCACGGCCAGTCCGGTGACGCAGACCGCCGAGGTCGCGGTGAACAGGGCGGAGGTCCACGTCCCCGCCCGGTCCTGCTCGACGGCGATGGGCAGCGACAGCAGCGCCGTGCCGCTGAGGACCACCGTGAGGAAGGCGACCACGACGACCCGTGAGGGCGTGTTGATCTGCCGGACCAGGTTCTTCACAGAGGGTGAGAATACGCTCATGTCGCACCTGCGGGCGTAGCCTGAGGTAGTGCTGAGGCGGACGATCGAGGCGTCGGAGGTGCAGTCGCCCGGGCAGTTGACGGAGCTGCTCGACCGGGAGGCTTACCTCGCCGACGAAGGGCTGGCCACGGCGGCGTTCCTCGCGCTGCGGATGGGCCGGCCGCTGCTGCTCGAAGGGGAGGCCGGCGTCGGCAAGACCGAGCTGGCCAGGATGCTGGCCGCGGTGCTGGGGGCGCCGCTGATCCGGCTGCAGTGCTACGAGGGGCTCGACGGTCCCCAGGTGCTCTACGACTGGGACTTCGCCCGCCAGCTCCTGCACCTGAAGGCCGCCGAGGCCGGCGGGGTGACCGACGCCGCCCGGCTGGAGGGGGAGGTCTACGACCGGCGGTTCCTGATCGCCCGGCCGCTGCTCAAGGCGGTCGAGACCCAGCCCAGCGTGCTGCTCATCGACGAGATAGACCGGGCCGACGTTGAGTTCGAGGCGATCCTGCTGGAGGTGCTCTCGGACTTCGCGATCTCCATCCCGGAGCTCGGCACGGTCCGCGCCGAGCGGCCGCCGGTGGTGGTGCTGACCTCCAACCGCACCCGCGAGGTGCACGACGCGCTGAAGCGGCGCTGCCTCTACCACTGGCTGGAGCACCCCTCCTTCGACCGCGAGGTGGCGATCCTGCTGCGGCGCCTGCCCGCCTGCTCCGAGACCCTCGCCGAGCAGGTCGCCAAGGCGGCCGTACGGCTGCGCGGGGCCGGGCTGGTCAAGCCGCCCGGGATAGCCGAGACCATCGACTGGACCGAGGCCCTGCTGACCCTGGGCGCCCGGGAGCTGGACCCCGATCTGGCCGCGGCCACTCTGGGCGCCCTGCTCAAGCACCGGGAGGACCACGAGACCGTGCTCGGGAACGGGATCTTCGGTGACCTCCGCCGCTGACGGCCCCGGCGGCGCGGGGACGGCACGGGACCTGGTCGCCGTCATGACCGGGTTCGCCAGGACGCTGCGCGCCGCGGGGGTCCCCGCCGACCACGAGAGGACCCAGGGCCTGCTGCGCGCGCTGTCGCACCTGGACGCCGCCGAGCCGCGCGACGTCTACTGGGCGGGCCGGTTCACCCTGTGCGCCTCGGCCGACGACCTGCCCCGCTACGACCGGGTCTTCCACGCCTACTTCGGCGGGCTGCGCGCGGGCCGCCCGAGACCGGCCGCGGTCACCGTCACCCGGCACATCGCCACCATGTCCGGCGGAGCGGACGACGGCGACGACAGTCCCGCCCCGGTGGCCAGCGCGAGCGCGGCGGAGGTGCTGCGCAACCGGGACGTGGCCAAGCTGACCGGGGCGGAGCTGGCGGAGGTGCACCGGCTGCTCGCCCTGTTCCGGGTGGGGCGTGAGCAGCGCAGGTCGCGGCGGCTGCGGCCGTCGCACCGGGGGCGGCTGGACAGCAGGGCGACGATCCGCGAGACCCTGCGGCGCGGCGGGGAGACCGCCAGGCTCCGCTACCGCTCGCACCGGACCAGGCCCCGCAGGGCCGTGCTGCTGGTGGACGTCAGCGGCTCCATGACCCCCTACGCCGACACGCTGCTCCGCCTGGCCCACGCGCTGGTCAGGTGCGAGCCGCGGGCCACCGAGGTGTTCAGCGCCGGCACCCGGCTCACCCGGCTCACCGCCGAGCTGCGCCACCGCGACCCGGCCACCGCGATGGACGCCGTCTCGCGCGCCATCCCCGACTGGAGCGGCGGCACCCGGCTGGGTGAGGAGCTCAGGAAGTTCCTGACGCTGAACGACGCCAGGGGAGCGGTGGTGGTGATCGCCTCCGACGGATGGGAGCGCGGCGACGTCTCGCTCCTCGGCGCGGAGATGGCCCGGCTGTCGCGGATGGCGCACCGGGTGATCTGGGTCAACCCCCACAAGGGGCAGGAGGGCTACCGCCCGCTCACCGCGGGGATGCGCGCGGCCCTGCCGTACATCGACGACTTCGTGGCCGGGCACAGCCTGGCCTCCTTCGAGGAACTGGCCGCCCTGCTGGGAGGGACGCATGCGTGACGTGCTGTCACAGATCGTACGGTGGTGGGAGTCCGGGCGGACCTTCGGGCTGGCCACCGTGGTGGACACCTTCCGCAGCGCGCCCCGGCCGCCGGGCGCGTCCATGGCCGTGCTGGGTGAGGAGGCGGAGGGCAGCGTCTCGGGCGGATGCGTCGAGGGGGCCGTCTACGAGCTGGCCCGGGAGGTGGTCGCCACCGGCACGCCGGTGCTGCAGCGGTACGGCGTGAGCGACGACGACGCCTTCTCGGCCGGTCTGACCTGTGGCGGCATCATCGACGTGTTCGTCGAGCCGGTCTCGCGCGAGACCTTCCCCGAGCTGGGGGCGGTCGCCGCGTCGATGCGGGAGCGCGAGCCGGTGGCGGTGGCGACCGTGCTGGCCGGGCCGGGCGCGGTCGGCGCCCGCAGGGTGGTCTGGCCGGACCGCTCCGCCGGCTCGCTGGGCGTGGCCCGGCTGGACGAGGCGGTGGACGACGACGCGCGGGGCATGCTCGCGCAGGGGCTCACCGGGGTCCGCCGGTACGGCTCGCACGGCGAGCGGCGGCTCGACGAGCTCTCGGTCTTCGTGCACTCCTTCGCCCCGCCGCCCCGGATGCTGGTCTTCGGCGCGATCGACTTCGCCGCCGCGGTGGCCCGGATCGGCAAGTTCCTCGGCTACCACGTGGTCGTGTGCGACGCCCGCCCGGTCTTCGCCACGGCCAAGCGCTTCCCGGAGGCCGACGAGGTGATCGTCAAGTGGCCGCACGACTACCTGACCTCGATCACCGTGGACGAGCGGACCGCGATCTGCGTGCTCACCCACGACCCCCGCTTCGACGTCCCGCTGCTGGAGGTGGCCCTGCGCACCCCGGCGGGCTACGTCGGCGCGATGGGCTCGCGCCGCACCCACGAGGACCGGCTGGCCCGGCTGCGCGAGGCGGGTCTGGAGGAGGCCGAGCTGAAACGGCTCCGCTCGCCGATCGGGCTGGACCTGGGCGCGCGGACGCCGGAGGAGACCGCGGTCTCCATCGTCGCCGAGCTGATCCAGCTCCGCTGGGGAGGTTCGGGGCAGCCCCTCACCGACGGCTCCGGCCGGATCCACGGTGACGGGCCGCAGGCGTGATCACGCGGGGGGAGGCCGCCGCGCGGGCGCCGGTCGCGGGGCTGCTGCTGGCGGCCGGCTCGGGCTCGCGGCTCGGCACGCCGAAGGCGCTGGTGGAGTTCGGCGGGGAGCGGCTGGTGGACCGCGGGGTCCGGCTGCTCCACGACGGCGGCTGCCACCCCGTGGTCGTCGTGCTCGGGGCCGCCACCGCGCAGGTGCGCGGGGCGGTGGCCGTACGGAATCCGGAGTGGCGCTCGGGGATGGGCTCCTCGCTGCGCGTGGGCCTGGACGCGCTCCCCGATGAGGTGCGGCACGTGGTGATCGCCCTGGTGGACCAGCCGTTCGTCGGCCCGGAGGCGGTGCGGCGGCTGATCCGGGCCGCCCGGGACGGCGCCTCGGTCGCCGTCGCCACCTACGGCGGGGCGCCGAGGAACCCGGTGCTGATCGCCAGGGAGCACTTCGCGGAGGTCGCCGCGCTCGCCACCGGCGACGTCGGCGCCCGGCCGTTCCTGCGGGCGCACCCCGAGCTGGTCGCCGGCGTGCCCTGCGACGACGCCGGCGACCCGGCCGACATCGACACCCCGGCGGACCTGTCCGCGCTGCGCGCGGCGGGGCGCCCGGCGCAGGCGCCGTGAGCTCTCAGGGGCGCGGCAGGGCCGCGCCGCCCGGCGGGTGCTCGCCCAGGCGCAGTGAGGCGACGGCGGCGCGGTGGTCGCTGCCGGCGGCCCGCTCGACACCGGCGCTGGTGGCGGTGAGGCCGCGGTAGAGGATGTGGTCGGGGCGGGTGACCGGGAAGGACGCCGGCCAGGTGAAGCCGAAGCCGGAGCCGGCCTCCTGCTGGGCGTCCGACAGCGGGGGCACCAGCCCGGCCCGCTTGCGGTCGGTGGTGGCGGTGTTGAGGTCGCCGAGCAGGAGCAGGCGCTCGCTGTCGTCCCTTTCGACGATCCTGCGGGCCCGGGTGAGGGTCTCGTCGCGCTGGGCCGTCATGCCGGGGCGGGCCGAGGCCAGGTGCATGACGTAGACGGTCAGCTCCCCCTTGGGGGTCTTGACCACGGCCCGCAGCGCCCGCACCCAGTCGAGGCCGATGTCCGCCTTGCGGGCCTCGACGATCGGGAAGCGGCTCCACAGGCCGACCGTGCTGATCTGGTAGTGGTGCGGGAAACGGGCGCTGAGCGCCTTGGCGGCCGGGCCGCCGCTGGTCAGCTCCTGCGCGGCGACCAGGTCCCGGCCCTTGGCGAGGGCCCGTACGGCCTGCCCCGAGGAGGCGTTGGTCACCCCCACGTTGAGCGTGGCCACCGACAGGTCGCTCGGCCCGCCCGGCGGGGTGCGCAGCACCGTGGGGCCGAACATGACCCCCCACACGGCGGCCGGGAGCAGCGCCGCGACGATCACCTGCCACGAGCGGGTGAACAGCGCCCCGACCAGCAGGACCGGTACGGCGACGCCGAGCCAGGGGAGCAGGCTCTCCAGCACGGGCGTGAACCCGCCCAGCTCCGGCAGGAGCCGGTGGCCGCCGAGGAGCAGGGCCAGCGCCCCCGCCACCACGATGATCGATCGTCTCAGCACACCACGCTCCCTCGTCCGGCGCCGGGGGCTTCCCCCGCCCCGAGATGCGTACGCTACCGGCCCCGCGCCGGGGGTGCGGGGCTTGGTGCTTCGGCGGTGAGTCGATAGCCTTCTCCCCGGAGAGAAACGGAACATCATTCGGTTTCGTCGGCGCGGAAGGACGGTCTCGGGATGCGTATCGGTATGGCCCTGAACTACTCGGGGGGCTTCAAGGAGACGGTGGCCGCGCTGGCCGACTACGAGAAGGCGGGTCTCGACATCGTCTTCGTCGCCGAGGCCTACAGCTTCGACGCGGTCAGCCAGATGGGCTACATCGCGGCCAGGACCGAGCGCCTGCAGATCGCCTCCGGCATCCTGCCGATCTACTCCCGCACGCCCACCCTGCTGGCCATGACCGCCGCGGGCATGGACTACGTCTCCGACGGCCGCTTCACCCTCGGCCTGGGCGCCTCTGGCCCCCAGGTCGTCGAGGGCTTCCACGGCGTGCCGTACACCGCCCCGCTGGGCCGCACCCGCGAGGTCGTCGAGATCTGCCGCCAGGTCTGGAGGCGTGAGCGCCTGACCTACGAGGGCAAGCACTACACCGTCCCGCTCCCCGCGGACCAGGGCACCGGCCTGGGCAAGCCCCTGAAGATCATCAATCACCCCGTCCGTGACCGCATCCCCATCGTGATCGCCGCCATCGGTCCCAAGAACGTCGAGCTCTCGGCGGAGCTGGCCGAGGGCTGGGAGCCGATCTTCTACATGCCGGAGAAGGCCGCCGCCGTCTGGGGCGCCTCGCTGGCCGCGGGCAAGGCCAGGCGCGACCCGGCCCTGGGGGAGCTGGACGTCATCGCCCAGGCGCCGCTGGCCATCGGCGACGACGTGTCGGACTGGCTGGAGCTGGGCCGCCCGATGGCCGCCCTCTACATCGGCGGCATGGGCGCCAAGGGCAAGAACTTCTACAACGACCTCGCCCGCCGCTACGGCTACGAGAAGGAGGCCGAGCAGATCCAGAACCTCTATCTCGACGGCAAGAAGGACGAGGCCGCCGCGCTCGTCCCACATGAACTGCTGGAGAAGATGTCCCTGATCGGCTCCGAGGGCCACGTCCGCGAGCGCCTCCAGGCGATGAAGGAGTCGGGCGTCACGACCGTCAACGTCGCCCCGCTCGGCCGTACGCACGAGGAGCGGGTCCGGCTCATCGAGAAGGTGAGGGATCTGGCGTCCTGACGCATCCCCGTGCGGGGGTCCCGGCTCCGCCGGGGCCCCCGTCGTCTTTCCGGCCGTGGTCTCCCGCCGGACCGGCCGGTCCCGAACGGGACTCCTCTCCGATTTGAAGTGTGATGTGCATCACACTTCAAATCGGAATATACGCATCAGACGATGATGTTGTACTCCGCCGTGAGGTTCTTCCCGGTGATCGTGTGGCTCGTCGAGCGGCTCCACGTCGACCTGTGCCGTCTCAGCAGCCAGCTCTGTCGCTGAACACCGCTCCCGTCTCCCCTTTCCTCACTCCGCATGTCCGTGTCCGCTCCGGCATGCCCTTCTACGGAGTCCCCGTTCATGAAGAGGTTCTCTTTCTCCCTGCAGTTGCTGCTGGGACTGGTGGTCGGCATAGCCCTCGGGTTCGTCGCCCGCGCCGGTGACGTCACCTGGCTCACCGCCACGCTGACCGAGGTCGGCAAGATCTTCGTCCAGCTCCTCAAACTCGCGGTCCCGCCGCTGGTCTTCACCGCGGTCGTCGTCAGCGTGGCCAACCTGCGCAACGTCAACGGAGCCGCCAGGCTCGCGGGCAAGACGCTGCTGTGGTTCCTGGCCACCTCGCTGATCGCCGTGGCCTTCGGCATCGGGCTCGGGCTGGTCCTCAACCCCGGGCAGGGCGTCAACATCGCCACCGAGGGCGCCAAGGCCGTGGACCTGGAAGGCGCCGGCACCTGGGTCGACTTCCTGACCGGCATCGTCCCGACCAACATCGTCACCGCCTTCACCGAGCTCAACGTCCTCCAGATCGTCTTCCTGGGAGTCGTCCTCGGCGCCGCCGCCATGGCCGTCGGGGAGAAGGCGGAGCCGTTCCTCGACTTCAGCCGCTCGGTCCTCGAACTGGTCCAGAAGGCCCTGTGGTGGGTCATCCGGCTGGCCCCGATCGGCACGGCCGGTCTCATCGGCAAGTCCGTGGCCAGCTATGGCTGGGACCTGCTCGCCCCGCTCGCCAAGCTCAGCGCGGGCGTCTACATCGGCTGCCTGCTGGTGCTCCTGGTGAGCTACCCGCTGCTGCTGGCCTTCGTCGGCAAGGTCAGCCCGATCACCTTCTACCGCAAGGCCTGGCCCGCCATCGAGCTGGCCTTCGTCTCCCGCTCCTCGGTCGGGACCATGCCGCTCACCCAGCGCGTCACCACCGAGCGCCTGGGCGTGGACCGCGACTACGCCTCCTTCGCGGTGCCGTTCGGCGCGACCACCAAGATGGACGGCTGCGCCGCGATCTACCCGGCGCTCGCCGCGATCTTCGTGGCCCAGGTGTTCGACATCCCGCTCGGGGTCGGCCAGTACCTGCTGATCGCGTTCGTCTCCGTGGTCGGCTCCGCCGCCACCGCCGGTCTCACCGGTGCGGTCGTGATGCTCACCCTGACCCTGAGCACGCTCGGCCTGCCCCTGGAGGGCGTCGGCCTGCTGCTGGCCATCGACCCGATCCTCGACATGATCCGCACCGCCACCAACGTGGCCGGGCAGCTCGTGGTGCCGGTCCTCGTGGCCCGCTCGGAGGGGAGGCTGGACGAGAGCGTCTTCAACGCCCCGCCGCAGCCGCTGGACGAGGCGCCGGCCGCGGTGCTGCGGGGCCCCGAGCCGGTCCCGGCCTGAGCCGTCCGCGGCCGGACGCCGAGCCTGTCCTGGCCTGAGCCGTCCGCGGCCGGGTGCC
>NZ_JBSFPS010000322.1:0-10453 GCF_053588315.1 Streptosporangium sp. NPDC003464
CCCATCTACGTGCTGAGGAGGCGTCTTGACGATCCGCACGTTGGCGCTCGCGTCCGGCGTCACCTCGATCCAGGATCACCGGCTGGCACTCGGAGGCCCCATCGCGGCCAGCGGCAGCGCGGCCACGTTGTAGGCGAAGGCCCAGAACAGGTTGCCCTTGATGGTGCGCAGCGTCCGGCGCGACAGCCGGATCGCGTCCGCGGCGACCCGGAGGTCGCCTCTGACCAGGGTGAGATCGGAGGCTTCGATCGCGGCGTCGGTGCCGGTGCCCATGGCGAGGCCGAGGTCGGCCTGGGCGAGCGCGGCCGCGTCGTTCACACCGTCGCCGACCATGGCCACTGTCCTGCCCTCGGACTGCAGCTTCTTGACGACGTCCACCTTGTCCTTGGGCAGCACCTCGGCGATCACCTCGTCGATGCCGACCTCGGCGGCCACGCTCCTGGCGACGGCCTCGTTGTCGCCGGTGAGCAGCACCGGGGTCAGGCCCAGCGCACGGAGCTGCCTGATGGCCTCGGCGGAGGTGGGCTTGACCACGTCGGACACCACCAGGACCGCGCGAGCCTTGCCGTCCCAGCCGACCGCCACAGCCGTGCGGCCGGCGGCCTGAGCCGCCTCCAGGGCGCGCTCGAGGTCGACGGGCAGGTGCTGGGACCATTCGGCGAGCAGCTTGGGCCTGCCGACGAGGACGGCGTGCCCGTCGACGATGCCCTGCACCCCGAGCCCTTCGATGTTGGCGAAGTCCTCGGGAGCGGGCAGGGCGCCGACCCGCTCGGCCGCGCCCCGGGCGATGGCCTGCGCGATGGGGTGCTCGGAGGCGTGCTCCAGGGCGCCGGCCAGGCGCAGCACCTCGTCGGTGTCCTCGCCGTCGGCCACGTACGTCTCGACCAGCGTCATCTTGCCCTCGGTGACGGTGCCGGTCTTGTCCAGCACCACGGTGTCCACCTTGCGGGTGGACTCCAGAACCTCGGGGCCCTTGATCAGGATGCCGAGCTGGGCTCCCCTGCCGGTGCCCACCAGCAGGGCGGTGGGGGTGGCCAGGCCGAGCGCGCACGGGCAGGCGATGATCAGTACGGCTACCGCCGCGGTGAAGGCCGCTCCCACGCCGTCGCCGGTTCCCAGCCAGAAGCCCAGGGTGCCGAGGGCCAGCGCGATGACGATGGGGACGAAGATGCCGGAGACGCGGTCGGCCAGGCGCTGCACCTGGGCCTTGCCGGTCTGCGCGTCTTCCACGAGCTTGGCCATCTGGGCGAGCTGGGTGTCGGAGCCGATCCGCGTGGCGCGGACGACCAGGCGGCCGCCCGCGTTCACGGTGGCGCCGGTCACAGTGTCGGCCGGCCGTACCTCCACCGGGATCGACTCGCCGGTCAGCATGGAGGCGTCGACGGCCGAGGTGCCCTCCGTCACCACGCCGTCAGTGGCGATCTTCTCGCCCGGCCGTACCACGAACCGGTCGCCTACGGCGAGCTGGTCGGTGGGGATGCGGACCTCGGTGCCGCCGCGGAGCACCGCGACCTCCTTGGCGCCCAGCTCCAGCAACGCCCGTAGGGCGGCTCCCGCCCGGCGCTTGGAGCGGGCCTCGAAGTAGCGTCCGGCCAGGATGAACGCGGTCACGCCGGCCGCGGCCTCAAGGTAGATGTTGCCCGAGCCGTCGGTCCTCGCGATCGTGAACTCGAACGGGTGGGTCATTCCGGGCGTGCCCGCCGTACCGAAGAACAGCGCCCACAGCGACCACCCCAGAGCGGCCAACGTGCCCAGCGATACCAGCGTGTCCATGGTCGCCGCGCCGTGACGCAGATTCGTCCACGCGGCCTTGTGGAACGGCCAGCCCGCATAGACCACGACCGGCGCGGCCAGCGTCAGCGACAGCCACTGCCAGTTGGTGAACTGCAGCGGTGGGATCATCGCCATCGCGATCACCGGCACCGCCAGGACCAACGAGGTGATCAGCCGGTTGCGCAGCGGCCCGAGTCCGTCCTCGGGCTCCTGCGGCTCGGCCTCCGCCTGTGGCGGCCTGGGCAGCTCGGCGGTGTAGCCCGCCGACTCCACGGTGGCGATCAGCTCCTGCGGGTCCACCCCTTCAGGAAAGGTGACCTTCGCCTTCTCCGTCGCGTAGTTGACCGTCGCGGTCACGCCCTCGAGCTTGTTCAGCTTGCGCTCGATCCTGTTGGCGCAGGACGCGCAGGTCATGCCACCGATCGATAGTTCGACGGCACTTTGGGGCTTGTCGTCGGTGAGGGGGGACATCACCTCTCCTTTCTCGGGTTTCTCGGCGTCCTGCGGGTCAGTGCTTGTGGCCGCCGTGCCCGCCGGACTCCGCGGCGCTCGGCGTGGGCTCCGCGGCGGAGGTCGCCGCCTGCCCGGTGCCGAGTGTGAAGTCGGCGGTGCGGACCTTGCCTCCGTGCTGGAAGTCCAGGAAGAGACGGTAGTCGCCCCGGCTGGGCACCTCGGCGTAGAAGACGATCTCCGGCCCTGGCTGGGTCCTGCCGTCGCCGGGCTCGCCGTCGGGGTGCACGTGGAGGTAGGCCAGGTCGCTGCCGCGCAGAGCGACGAGGTGGCCATAGGCGCCGAGGTAGGGCTGCAGGTCGGTGACCGGCTTGCCGTCCTTGCTCACCGTGAGGGTGAGCTTGCTCGCCTGGCCGGGGACCAGGTCGCCGTCAAGGGTGACGGTGTAGCCGTCGACGTCTGCCGTACGGCTGGCGGCGGGAAGCGGCCTGGGCGTGTATTCGCCTGCCACGAGCAGGTCCGCGCCCAGCGTCAAGGCGCTGCCGCCGGTGGGGGCGAAGTCGGCGAAGGCACGGTAGGCGCCCGCCTCGGGCAGCGTCAGCTTCACCGACCACACGCCGCCACCGGCCTCTACCGGGTGCAGGTGCTGGAAGGTGCCGAGATCCCTGGACACCACGATGAAGTGGAGCTTCTTGTCGTGCTGCACCTGGTAGTCGGTCACGGTGCTGCCGTCCGGGCCCGTCACGGTGAACTGGAAATCGGTGGGCACGCCGGGCTTGATCGTGCTGGTGATCGGGTTGAGGGTGTAGCCGTTCTCTGACACTTGGAGCCCCCCGGGGGTATTTTCGGACACTGTCTCTTCTGGCTTGGCGTTCGCGGTGTGCGTTCCGCCGGTGTGCGTGCTCGCTGGTTGACTGCTCCGGGTGTGACCCGGGGCCTCGCTGTGGCTGGTGGCCTGGGGTGAGGCGCCGACCTCACCGACCGCGCTGCCCACCCCCAGGGCCCCGCCGAAGACGACGGCAAGGCCCAGGGCGTAGGCGCCGAGCTTGGTCGGGGTGTTCACGGCTGATCCGCCACTCCGTATCCGGCCGCCTCGACGGCGGCGGCGATCCGGCCGGCTTCGACGGGGGCGTCGCTCTGGACCGTCAGCAGGCCGGTGGCCAGGTCAACCTCGACGCCTGTCACTCCCGTGACTTCGCTGACCTCTTCCTTGACCGAGCTGACGCAGTGGCCGCAGGTCATGCCCGTGACGGTGTAGGTGGTGGTGGCCATATCGATAACTCCTTCAGGAACGGACAAGCCGTGCGATGGCGTCGGAAGCTTCTTTGATCTTGGCCTGCGCCTCGGGGCCGCCCTTGACGGTGGCCTCGGCGACGCAGTGAGCCAGGTGCCCTTCGAGCAGGGACAGGGCGAAGGACTGGAGGGCGCTGGTGGCGGCCGACACCTGGGTGAGGATGTCGATGCAGTACTTGTCGTCCTCGACCATCCGCTGCAGGCCCCTGGCCTGCCCCTCGATCCGGCGCAGCCGCCGGAGGTGATCGTTCTTGGTGCCGGTGTGCCCAACCATCGCCCCGCCCTCTCACTCGGTACTGCTCACTATAACACCATACCCCCCTATGGTATTCCCTGATCCTGTCTGGAATGTCTGGGCGTGCGCGGCGCGCGGACACGGCCCTCCACTCGGGGTGGCGTCATGGGTGAAGGGGTGGCGTCATCAGGGGTGAAGTGGCCGTGAGGGATCGGCTCCGCCGCCGCCGTCCCGGAACGCGCCGGCCGGCAAGCCGGCCGCAGGGGCGGCCGGAGCGGACGGCCGCCCCACTCCGACCTGCCCGTCCATGGTGTCGGTGGCGACATGCCGCTGGGCGCCGATGCCGTCCTCGGCGAGCTGTCCGTAGTGGTGATCGAGGCTCCGCGCCGCCGGACGTCGATCGTCAGCCTGCGGCCGGGTCCGCGCACGTCAGTCTGCGACCAGGTTCATGCGCGTCAGTCTGCGGCCGGGTCCGCGCGCGTCAGTCTGCGACCAGGTCCATACGGAGGAACTCGGTGATGCGGAGCAGCCTCGGCGGGCGTGCCACCTCATCGGGGAGGGCCTGGAACGCCTCCTCTCTCCCGACGAGGCGTGGGGCGGCGAGTTCCACCTCCCTCCCGTCGACCCGGAGCCGCGCACCGTCGGCTGCCAGGACGTTCTGCACCCAGTCCGAGCGCGATCCATACACCAGGACGAACAGGTAGCCGCCGTCGACAGGATGCGCATCGAGCGGCGTGCGGTACGTCGCGCCAGAAACGCGACCGACGTGCATCAGCACCGGCCACGTCCCGCCCGCGATCGCGCGAGGGTTGAACACCCTCTTGTTCACGTGCCCCCACCACCTCGGCATCGGCATCGGGATCTCCTCTCGCCCCGGTGGGGCGTGTCGTAGGTCAGACGTCCGCCGCGCCCCAGCTGATGCCGGCCCGGAGGACTTACGCCAGTAAGGCGGCTTACGCTTGTAAGGCTGGCTTACGCTTGTAAGGTTGTCAATCCGCCCACACTTCGGAGCCGTCGTGTCACCACCACCGCAACCGCTCAGCAGGGCTCTCGTGCTGGAAGCCGCCATCCGGGTCGCGGATCGCGGCGGCGTGGAGGCGATCACGATGCGACGGGTGGCGCAGGAACTGGGTGTGGAGGCGATGTCGCTCTACCACCACGTACCGAACAAGGACGCGATCCTCGACGGCGTGGTCGACATGGTGTTCGCGGCGATCAAGCTACCCGGCTTCGGGTGCGACGATTGGCGCGACGCGATCCGTGCGCGCGCTTCCTCTGCACGCGCGGTTCTGTCGCAGCACAGCTGGGCTCTCGGCCTCATGGACTCCCGTCGCAACCCGGGGCCGGCGACGCTACGCCACCACGACGCCGTCCTCGGTGTTCTCCGGGAGGCGGGGTTCACGCTGCCGATGGCCGCGCACGCTGTCTCGCTCATCGACAGCTACGTCGGCGGGTTCGTCCTCCAGGAGGCGAACTTGCCGCTGACGACGCCGGACGATGTCGAGGAAGTGGCCGGCGGCATTCTCGAGCAGCTGCCGGCGGACGAGTTGCCGTACCTTACGGAGATGATCGTCGACCATGCTCTGCGGCCGGGCTACAGCTACGCGAGCGAGTTCGGCTACGGCCTGGACCTGATTCTGGATGCGCTCGAAGCCCGCCGGAGGTAGCGCCCTCGACGCCGCCACGTGAGACTCACCTTGCCTCTCCCCGGAAGCGCTCGCAACGGGGACCGGCGGCGTGTCCAGATCCGGTGTCCTCCTCCCGGCCGTGGCCCCAGCCGCCATCCGGCAGCTCGATCTTGTTCCCGGAGCACCGAGCCGGGTTCTCTCCCCACCGCGGACCCGGCCGCCGCGGGCTGTTGCCCATCAGGTGTCCCATAGGGCCTGGTAGCGCTGCACGCTGGGCGGCCCGCCGGGCAGCGTGCCGGTGTTGTGGGCTTTCAAGCCGTCCAGGGCGATGGCCAGCAGCCGGGAGCGGATCTCCTCCTCACCCTGCCCTGGCGGGGCTGGGACTGTGCGGCTGAACTGGCCGATGAGCAGGGAGATGTCCATGGTGGACACGTCCGTGCGAAGCACGCCGGCGCGGTGAGCGCGGGTGATGAGTCCGTCGGCCAGGCGCTGGGCTCGCTGGTTGGCCTGCCGCATCTCGGGCGTGACGTCGATGGCACCGGCCAGCGGGGCCAGGACGCCGAAGCCGAAGGCCACGCACTGCTGGATGTAGTGGGCCAGTCCTTGCCAGGGGTCCTCATGGGCCAGGCCGTCCTGAGCGGCAGCCGAGACACGTTCCATCGAATCGACGCACAGACGTTGGAGGAGTTCTTCCTTGGTGCGGTAACGGCGGTACAGGCTGCCCATGCCCACACCCGCGCGCTCGGCGACGGCCGCGACGGGCGCGTCGAACCCCTGAGTGGTGAACACGTGGCGGGCGGCCTCGATCAGTGCCTGGTCGTTGCGGGCTGCCAAGGCCTGCGGGCCTCGCTTGCGCGGCGTCACGGGGTCGGACATGGATCCAGGATACCAATTGCGGAGCGCTCCGCTCCGAGTTACATTACTCGGAGCAAAACGCTCCGAGTAATAGGCGGTTGTCCCACCATGTCTGCTTCCCGTGTTGTTCTCGTCACCGGCGCGACCGGTAATCAGGGCGGAGCCGCCGCCCGCCAACTGCTGGCCCGCGGCTGGACTGTCCGCGCGCTGGTGCGTGATGCGAGCAAACCCGCGGCTCAAGTGCTGCGCGACCAGGGCGCCGAACTGGTCCAGGGCGATCTCGACGACCCCCGCTCCTTGCAGGAGGCGATGCGTGGTGTGTACGGCGTGTTCAGCGTCCAGGCGCTGGCCTATGAGCCCGAGACCCTCGCCGCCGAGGTCCGCCAGGGCAAGACCGTGGCCGACATCGCCCGTGACAGCGGCATCGCCCACCTGGTCTACAGCTCCGTCGGTGGCGCCGAACGCCACACCGGCATCGACCACTTCGAGAGCAAGGCCGAGATCGAGCGGCACATCCTGGCCCTCGGCGTGCCCGCCACCATCCTGCGGCCCGTGTTCTTCATGAACAACCTGCTGCACTACGCCGACGCCGAAGGCGAGCGGCTCCTGTCCCTGCCGGTCAAGCCGGACAAGCCGATGCAGTTCATCGCCGGCGACGACATCGGGATCTTCGCCGCGGACGCCTTCGACAACCCCGGGCAGTTCATCGGCAGGCAGATCGAACTCGCCGGCGACGAGCTCACCTTCCCCGAGGTCGCCCAGATCTACGAGCGCGTCACCGGCACCCCGACCAGGTTCGAGGCGCTGCCGATCGATGAGCGCATGTTCGAGTGGTTCGCCGAAGAGGGCTACCAGGCCGACATCGCGACCCTGCGCCGACAGCACCCGGAACTGCTGACGTTTGAGCAGTTCCTCACCCGACGGTTGGGCACGGGCCGATCCTGACCGTCGCCCGGCTCAAGCCCCTCAGGGCGCGGAGACGCTCTGTCCGGTCGCTGCGCCACCCTCTGTATCCGCCTGTATCTGCGCGTACGTGTCTCCGCACACTCACCTGTACACCGACAGAACGCGATCAGGCCGGCTCGTATCGCCCAGGGCGGCGGCGCAGCTCCGGGTTCTCCCCTTGAGTCACTTGCAATGCCCCGCGCAGCTCCGCAACCTCACGGTGCCGAGCGCGTCGTTCTTCCTCAAACTTGCGCGGAGCACTCTCACGGCAGCCGAGACGCGTTCCGTCGAATCGACGCACAGACGTTGAAGGAGTTCTTCCTTGAAGTGTTAATTTATCCGCGATCTAAGATAACGGCCATCGTTGCGGCCAGGGCAGAAATGGTCGCGCCAAGGCATGATAACGTTGCCATCGCGTCCTTGGGGGTGGCCCAAAGTCCTCGATCGATCCTACGCCATCGTTCCCGACCCGGCTTTCGGGCGAGATTATGCCTCTTGTGCTGCCGGATCTGATTGCAGCCGGACGAAAGTCCGCGGCATTCAGAAGTGGGGCCCGGACGCGCACGGCTTCATCGAGGACCAGCGCTGTACGCCGGCGGGGTCGCCGATCTGATCGCCGAGCTGTTTCACATCCGCTACACCCCGCGCGGGGTGTCGTATCTGCTGCACCGGATCGGCTGGAGCCCGCAGGTGCCCTGCATCGGGCGGTCGAGCGCGACGAGGGGGTGATCGAGCAGTGGATCGTCGAGCAGTGGCCGGCCATAGAAGGGCGGCGATCGACCTGGGGCCTGGCTGTGCTGGGAAGATGAGGCCGGCAAAGGACTGAGGCCGGCCAAGGCCCGCACTTGGGCACCGCGCGGCCGTACCCCGATCGTGCCCGTGACCGGCAAGGGATGCGGTCGCATCTGCCTGGCCGGGCTGGTGTGCGCCAAGCCTGGCCGACGCACCCGGCTGATGCATCGGGCCGGATGATGCCGAGAACCTGCCGCGTCAGAGGAACGGCGACACCTCCGGATCCGCAGCGGCCCGTCCGGCATTGCCGCCCTGCCTGCTGGGATCGCCCCGTTGTTCGGCCCAGCCGGAAAGTGACCACCCGGGCGGAACGGAATGGAACGCAATGTAATGACTTGAAGATGAAGAATCTGCTTTTTATGGGTGCATAAGTCACCTTCTTCTTTCAAGCGGATATCCCGTTTCGCTTTGGAGAAAAGAAAAGAAGGCCGAGGGATGCCTTACGGACAATCGGAGACCCCATCATGATGGAAGACGATCTCCAGATTTCAAAGGTGGTTCGATGTCGAGCAAAAGTGTGATCTCCGCCAGTGTCGTGCTGGCGGCCGCCTCGGTCACAGCCATGGGTGCGCCCGCCTCCGCGGCGCCTCCTGCCGGCACTTCGCCCGGTGGTGAGGGGGTGTATCTGGTGTCGAGCCTGCTGGGGCGCAACGAGATACCCGGTACCGGCGGTGCCGTGGGCGATCCGGACGGGCGGGCGGTCGGGGTGCTCAAGGTCAAGGGTTCGACCGTCACGTACATCCTGCGGTGGGAGGGCATCTCCCGGCCGACCGCGGCCCACATCCACGCGGGCGGAGCGGGGACCAACGGAGAGGTGAAGATTCCACTGTTCACGTCGGAGCGGTACGGCCACACGGCGAAGGGCTCGGTGAAGGTCAAGGACCGCGCGCTACTGGCCGCGCTCGTCTCCGACCCGGCTTCCTTCTATACCAACCTCCACACCAATGAGTTCCGCGGCGGCGCCGTGCGAGGCCAACTGCACAAGATAAGCCAGCCAATCGACGGAAACCGTCCGGTCGTCGATGTCGCCCCCGTTGTCAAGGGCGTGCAGATCTACGCCTGCACCAGGCAGGCCGACGGCACGTTCGCCTTCACACAGCACGATGTCTCCGCGCTGCTCAGGGGCAATATCCGGCACTCGTTCGTGCAGCCGGTCGCGGGGCCGCCGCAGTGGGTCGCGCCGGACGGCAGCGCGGTCACCGGCAGCGTCGTGCTCAGGACGCCCAACGGGGCCGGCAACATCCCCGAGCTTGACCTGCGGGCCACACAGACGGGGGCGGATCAGGGACGGCTGGAGGACGTCGTCGAGATAATGCGGCTCAACACCGTCGGCGGCACCGCACCCGCGGGCACCTGCGACCCGCAGGCCACCCCGACAGCGGAGGTGCCCTACCAGGCCGACTACGTCTTCATCGGTTAGCCGGTGGTTTGCTGACGCGGGGCCGGCGCTGAAGGAGGTCGATGGAGAGGGGCGGCCGATGCCGTTCGGGGCGATCGTGGTGACGGCCGCGCGGCATCCATGTCCACCTGCGCCGGGCCCGTTGATGGACGGTCGGGGCCCGTGTCGTCACCGACGTTGGTGGAGACAGCCGGTCTCCGTACGACGTGGATCGGCCGGGGGACGTGGCCCGGCCACGAGTACGAGGCGGATCACTCGTGATGAAAGGGTTCGAGGCTAAGAAGATGGGGTGCGGGACCTCCTGCTACTTCGCGCGTACGGTCACCTCTGCTCGTCGGGCTTGAAAGACCGGACGCAGTGTGAAGGTGCCCAATGTGAACAGGTCGGCACCGTCCCAATCGAAGTGTTCGACTTGACCAGCGGGAGCGGCCGGCTGGGCGGTCACGCAGGTATGACCTTCCCGGTCCTCACGCCACTCGACGAGGTGAACATCCTCGAACCGGAAGACCACGACAGGGGTCTCGGACAGCTCGGACGGAGTCCACCGCGGATCGTAGAGGAACTCCAGCCACAACACCGGCGGCCTGCCGGGCTGATAGGTCAGACACTTGAAGTCGGTGTCGTGGAGGTAGACATGAGCGTTCTTCTCGGTCCGGAACTCGTACAGCCCTGATTCGGGGGTGACGCCACGATCTTTGTCCCCGGTCACGCCGGCGAACTCGGTCACTGACATGAGGACATGGTCCTACAGACGAGAACGACCTCAGCAGGCCCCGAGCGGTGACAGCAGCGCCGGCAGTGGTATCCATTCACCACCAGAACGGGAGGTTGGATCGATGGTCCTGCACGTCGTCGTAAACCACGCGTAGCCATGGCTGACGAACCTCCGGCAGTCGTGCCAGTGCGTGGAGGAACACCTGCCGGTCGAGCCGGAACGGGCTGGACGGCAGCGGCGGTGGAGGGTCATCGCGGTAGACGCCGTCGGGTAGCCCGCCCGACGCGGGACGGAGCCGCCGATTGCGGCTGAAGGCCATATACATCCATACATCGGCAGCCAGCGGCACCGCCGCCTCCGTGCCGGAC
>NZ_JBSFPS010000323.1:0-10346 GCF_053588315.1 Streptosporangium sp. NPDC003464
CTGGCCGATGCGGCGGCCCGAGGTGCTGACGGCGGCTGAGTGCGGGGCTGTGGCCCACTGAGCGACCATGGCGGCCAACGCTCCGGACGATGCGGTCAGGAAGCCCCGTCGATCCACCGGCCCTGGATCTGGGCCTGGCCGCCTGACCCTCCACGTCACATATCTCCGAAGAAGCAACGACTGGCAACTCCGGAAGTCACAGGCACGGGCCAACGTGCTAATGTGCTGCATCATTAGTACATAAGGAGCCGTCATGGTCGGCTGGACCTTATGGATCGCGGTCCATGTGGCCTTTACCGCCTTCCTGGTGTATCGGGCCGCTCGTCCCGTGCGGTGCAGCCAGGTCGTCGAGTGGGCCACCAGTTATGGTCTGGGGCGCGGCGAAGGAATCGACCGCGATCAGGCTGCCAAGTTCCTGCATCGCAGCCGTTGGTTCCGGACCGCCGGATTTCTCCTCCCGTTCGTGGTGGGAACCTCGACCAGTTTCACCTGGGCGCTGGTCTTCAGTGAGCCGCGGCCGCCGTTTCCGTTCGATCTGCTGGACCAGCCCGCCTGGATCGCGGGATATCTGCTCGGCGCGGTCCTGGCGGAGGTCACCTGGCCGCGCCCGCGTGTTCCGCTGGCCGCTGCGCTGCTGCCCAGAGGGGTGAGCGACTACATCAGGGGCTCTGCGCTTGTCTTGATCCGGGTGATCGCCCTGGCCACGGTCGCGGTGGGAGTCCTGGCGCACTGGGCCTATCCCGGCCGCATCGCCGAGTCCTTCCGGTTCGGTCCGGGGCCGGCGGTGGCGGCCGCCGCGGTCCTGGTGACGACAGAGGCCGCGCTACGGTTCATGACGCATCGGCGTCAGCCCGTCGGTTCCACGTCACAGCTGACCCTGGACGATGCCCTACGCTCCACCTCGATCCACCGCACCACCGGCGCGGGCCTCGCGATGCTCTTCCTGCTTCTCGGGTTCGAGCTGTTCAGCCTGGGCGGCGGCACCGACATTCCGGCCTTGCGGGTGACTCTGCCGTGGGTCGGTCTGGTCTGCGTCTTCTTCTGCGCACCTGCGAGCTGGCTGCACATCGGGCATCCACGCCTTTGGCTCATCCGGCGCAGCGCACCGCGAAGGGCGAATACTCCGACGGAGGCACAGAGTCGGACGGCGACATGATCCTCCATCTCGATCCTGCCTCGCCGGTCCCTGCGTACGAGCAGCTACGCACGCAGATCACCACCATGGCCGCGACCGGCGTGCTCCGGCCGCGCACCCGACTGCCGAGTATTCGCCAGCTCGCTCGCGATCTCGGCCTGGCCACCGCGACGGTCGCACGTGCCTTTCGCGAGCTCGAACGGGATGGGGTCATCGAGACCCGGGGGAGGCACGGCACTTTCGTCTGCGAGGCTCCGGATCCGACCGCGACCGTGGACGCCGAGCAGCGCTTGGCCGAGGCTGCCCAGACCTTCGCGATCCAGGCGCGACAACTTGGCGTCGACGCCACGCATGCGCTGCAGCAGGCCAAACTGGCTCTGGAGGCGGTGGCCATGGCCACCGCCCGGGTCGAAGGTCGCTAGCCCGCAGAAGCTCACTCCTCGATGTAGTACGGCGCTCGTGATCGGTCGCTCCGAACCAGTCCGCATCGACGGCTTCAGCGGCATCACCGCGGCGCAACTGCTCAACGACGTCCCTCAGGCCATCTGCGATCTCGCCGCCAACGCCACCGATCCACTGACCTCCATCCGGCTGGGCGCGCCCGGCGGCCGGATGCTCGTCACCAACCTGAAGATCTACAAGGACTTCCCAACAATGTGAGCTCCACCCGAGATCTACCGCAGATAGGAGCACATTATCTGCGGTAGCGTCGATGGAGCCCTGGGGGAACACCACCGTGCGGCACCGCCAAGGCGAACACCGCCCGCGCCTACACGATCGCGATCCGGGCGCTGGTGGCCGAGTTCGGCGAGCGCGCCGCCGTGACCGAGTTGGACGGCGAGGCCGACGCCGACCGCGTCGCGGCCTGGTTCGCCGTCCGTTGGACGCCCGATGGTGCCTCGTGGTCCGCTGGCCGACGCCTCGTCACGCACCCGACGGACTCTCAGAGTGTGATCTGAAGATCAAACAATACGTGAGCGGTCGTCTAACGGGACTTTTCGTTCCGAGGCTCGTCAACCCTCGAGTAATCAGGGTTACGGTTCGTGTCGCAGCATCCGCCGAACATGGCCTGTCGCCAACGAAGCTGTCACCAGGGATGCGCGGAGACTGTCAGTTCTGCTCAGCGAGCCGGCGAGAGCAAGAGCCGAGAGGTCGGTCAGCGCGATCATGCGGGCTGCAGTCGCCTTGCAAGTGACACCTGGTCAACTACCGGCATCGGAACGAACAAGGCCGGCCCGCCAGGCCCCGCCTGTCAGCGTGAGGAAGAACGATGGCATCGATCGTCTTCGGGACACTCGCCGTAATCGCATTGATCGTGGCCGTGGTGCTGTTCCTCGTGCTGAGGCGGAAGCCGCACACCCGGGTCGGGGCGTATGTCAGCGCGACGTTCATCCTCCTGGGCGCGGGGATGCTCACCATGGGCTCCATCTCGTTCGCGAGCCTGGAATCCGCCGCGCTGCGGACCTTCACGCCGGAGGAGCGCGCGGCGGCGGTGCCGTGCAACGCGGCGGTCCTGGGGGCCGAGGAGACGTCCAACAAGCTCAACGGACGCTACATCTGGCTGTTGCGGCTCCGCGTGACCCCTCAAGCCGGCAGCCCCTACGAGATCGAGCGCACGGCCCGGCTCACCTCGTCCATGGGGGAACGCCTGGAGCAGGGGAACGTCGTGCTTTCCTGCCTGGTGGCTCCCACCGACCACACCCGGATCGAGATCTCGGCCCTGGCCTGAGCCCTCCATTGGAACGTCCTCCGAGCCGAGTCCAAGGGGAAGCGCAGCCTGCCCGAGATCCGTCCCGACCTGCGGGCCATCGCGGCCGCGTCGGCGGCGGGAACACTCGTGGTCTGGTGGCCCGCGTTCACGCTGGGCGCCTTCAACGCCGTCTTCTTCGGCAGCGTGCTGGCGCTCTGGGCGGCGGGTATGGCCGTGCTGCTGGGCAGCGGCCGCCGATGGCTGAGCCTGAAGTACTCCTCCTACCTGGACCGCTACACCGGCCTGGAGGAGTTCATCGCCACCGCCGGCTGGTTGCACCGCCGCTTCGGCGCCCGCATCCACATCTACCCGTGGAATCCGCAGACCCGGCGCACCGCCTCGCCGTATCCGTACGCGCACCTGAACGCCAATCCCTTCGGCGGTGCCATCGGCGACCTGCTCCGCCGCCAGACCGCGCGATGGTGAATCCCCTTGGGGCCCAACTACGTGCTGAGGCGGCCGCTGTCGCATCAGCACACGGAATCCGCGGTGTCGGCTTCCTTTAGGCTGTCCGCGGTTACGGTGCTTACATGGTGATGCGTCTACTGCATGACAAGGAATTTTTGAGAAGTGGCGGGCTCTGTGGTGATCGGGTGAACCTCTCCCGTTGATCGTCAGATCGCGCCGACGATCACACGGTTTCACCTGCGGTTGGCATCAGGCGTCCGGGCCGCGGCCGGCGGCCAGGGGGGTGTCGCCCCGCCGATGCCCGCAGGACGGCGATCCAGGTATCGGAGTCGGTGAGGGAGGAGCGTCAAGGGCATCGGTTCGAGAGATGCGTGGGGGAGTGCCCGGCAGCGTGGACGGCGGCATTCCCCCGTCGCCCGGTAGGGACAAGGTAAGCACAGACGTGCAACTGGTTTCCTTGGACGGGCTTCAAGCGTCTGGACGCAGGAGCGACGATGCCCCAGAGTTATTAATCTACATTGTAAAGGCGATTGGTCGGCTTCAAGATCATTTAAACAAGATCATTTAAAGCGGACTAAAGACTCATCACCTACAAAAAGCGTGGCCGGATCACCCGGTATGAGATACGGGGGGCGGGTTCGTGCCGATGGCGAAGACCGCGGCGTCCAGGAAACAGGGCGGCCGTGCTTCAGACGTCGCGGCCGCCGCCGGCGGTGAACCGGCCCGACCCGCGCGTCGGCGGTGTGACATCAGGGCAGCAGACGCGGCACCAGCGGCCACGGCGGATCTCGGGGGCGGGGGCGGCAACGGGACACTGCGCCGGGTCACGACCTCCGAAGAACTTCCAGCCCGCAGCCGGCACTACCCCCGGGGCGTTCTCCACACCCCACAATCAAGCCGATGGGAAGAAACGCACACGGCAGATGATCATGTGATGTCGAGCATCGTTCGACGGCGGGTCGGACGGCGCGGCGCCTCTTGGCTCAGATGCGGGTGTGGCGTTCCACGACGGCGGCCAGGCGTTGGTCGATCTTGTCGGATCGGGCGGTAGGCAGAGCGACGGACAGGTCGGGAAGGGGACGGCCCATTGGGAGGATCGCCGTGGCGGGCACGCCGTCCCGCAGCGCCGTGGCGTTGTCCTGCCCGCCCCCGGGGTCGATGGTGAAGACGGCCGCCCCGCCGCGGCGGGCCTGCTGCTGTCGCCGGTGGGTGGGGTCCCCGTAGCGAACGGCGGAAATCCAACGGATTTAGGTCTGGCCTGCGGTTTCTCGCGTTCCGTGGTTCTTGCTGATCATCTCCGCTATGGGCTTGAGCGGGAGCTTCGGGGCGGCATGTCGTTCGAGTGGGGTCGTTTACTGGGTGGAGTTGAGGGCGCGTTCGACCAGTTGCGCTATCTCGGCAGCGCGGCGCGGAAGTACCGCTGGGAGGTGTCGATGGAGTTCAGCTACTCGGTCTCACCTCACCACATGAGAACGCTTTAGCCCTGGCCCGCCTGCGCACCGAAGGCCGCGAACTCCTCCTCACGGCCCCCGCCTGATCGACACGCTCCCCCCGGAGGTGCCCCGCCCGCCGAAGCCGATGCGCATCACCGAGTTCCTCAGGATGGACCTCGCCACGGACTAACCACCCACCTATGGACATATGGGCAGTTATCCCTGGATGATTCCCCCATGAAGATCAAGAAACTGCTTCCCGCCCTCGCGGCGTCTGTCCTTGCCCTGTCTCTGACCAGCGCCCCGGCACAGGCGTCGGCCGCGATGGGCTACGTGGTCGCCGTCACCGTGGGCGGCGGAAGCGTGTACGGCGAGGCCCACCTCGGCCCGAGCGGCGGGCAGACGTACCTGAAGGTCCAGGACTTCACCGAGCTCGGCAACTGGCGCATCAGGGGCAGCATCGAGAAGTACTACCGCGGCGAGTGGGTCCAGGTCGTCGCGTGCACGGCGAAGGACACCTACTCGACGACCTGCTACGCGAGCATCCCCGTGGGCACGCTGGTCAGGTCCCATGTGTGGGCGTTCCTCAACAACACCGTCCGCTACCACGGCTACAGCCCCTCGACCCGCGTCTGACGAATGCGGTGCGGCCCCAGCCTCCCGGCGGGGCCGCACACCCCCGCAGTTTCCCTAACCGTTGAAGACCCGGTCGAGGAGCAGGCCGAGGTCGGTCGTCATGGGGGGTCAGCCCACATAAGCCCAAAACCCACATTGAGAGGATCTTGAAGGGTTCTTTCAGCCGCTGCCCTGTCGGTTACGTGGGCGGGCGTGTCGAGAGCTGCGTAGGTAGCCGGTGTCCAGCCAGGCGCTCAGCGTTTCGCTGGTTACGATTGACGCAAGCCAGGCGGTAGATCACCCGAGAGCTGACGGAGCCGACGCCCTGTCCGTCTCCTCAGCGTAGATCCCGGCTCGCCCAGCCCAGTGCGGTGAGCACGGGCGGCAGCACGGCCATCCACCCGTAGTGCACGATCTCCCAGTTCTCCTCTTCCGGATAGAGCCACGGCCAGTACGGTCCCCGCAGAACCAGGCTCACCGAGACGATCACCAGCAGACCGCCCATGCCCGCGAGGGCGGCCGCCTTCCCCTGGTGCATGCGCCCGGCCACCGACGCCGACAGCAGGCCGATCGCGATGCACACCGCAGCCTCCACCGCCATCCCCACCACCCTGAGCTCTCCACCCGCGGGCAGCCTGGCTGCAGCGACGGCGCACGCGATCCCCCACAACAGCCCCGCGAAAAGGCCCCCGAAGCCGCAGCGCAGCCACTGGCGGAGCCAGCGGGGCACCGGGGCCGCGCCCGTGCTCGCGGCCATCTCGTCGATCACGGCGAATCCAGCGGCGGCGCCCAGCATCACCCCCATCATCCTGAGCAGGGTGAAAGCGGTCCCGACACCTAACGCAGAACCGGCCTCGATCACCGAGGCCATGACCACGGCAAGCATCCCGGTGACCGCGAGAGGAATCCAGTCGATCGCCCGCGCGATCGGCCTGATCAGCTGGATCACGAGCATGGCTGCCCCTTCACCGGCTCGGCGGGGAACTCGGGGCGCAGACCCAGCAGCGCAAGCGCCTGCTCGACCGTCGTGCCGGGCTTCAGCAGCGTGTCCCAGTGCGTCCAGATCCGTTGCCGGGCATCGGGCATGGTGAGCAGCTTGCGGGCGTAGCCCAGCTCAGCCGCGCCGTACCGGACCATGCCCAGGGGGGACTGCACCGATATGAAGAGGGAGGAGCCGATCTGGATCTCCCGGTGCTCGGGCGGAGCCAGCGCAACGGCTTGGCCGAGCAGCCAAAGACCCACGAGTGCTCTGCTCTGGCCCTGTAGGTCGCAACCCGTCCTCGGCGGTCGCAGTCCCAGAACAGAGCGGATGAGCTGGGAGGCGAGCACGGCTCGGTAGGTGTCCTCGGCTCCGGCGCGTCCCCACATCATGTGTGTGCTGATGGACTCCTCCTCATCGCCGTCCGCGCTGAGCCAGCTGTCGGTGAATTGCCGGACGGCCGGCAGCTGGTCACGCTCCGCCGGGGGTAGCGACTGCGCCACAGGGTTCACCGCCGACACCCACGACGGAATCCAGGCGAGGTAGTCGTGGAAGGCACAGTAGGTGATGGCGCCGTGCTTTTCGCACTGCCGCGCGTCTCGCGCGAAATACCGTTCCCGGACCTGGGCGTCCATGTCGTCGAGCAACGCGGCCGGGTTTCCCTGCATGGTCTCGAACCGGTGGTTGATCTCCTCACCCGGGGCGGTGGCGGTCGCGGCCGTCCCCGTGGGCACCACAACCGCCACGGCGGCCACGGCCGCGACCAGGCGTACCGGCCTGACCCCGTGCCGCAGCAGGGCCAGGGCTGCGAAAAGAGCGACGGAAGCGAGGAGATAGACGGCGTGCAACGCCGATGGGCGCTGCGGCCAGTCGGGCCCGTGGAAGAGCACGACGGGCAGAAACCAGCCCCCGTAACCGCTCTGTTGACTGTTCAGCCAGGTGAAAGCGCCGATCAGGAAGGCCATCACGGGAACCGCGACCAGCCAGGGAGCCCACCTGCCGAGCATCGCGCCGAGGGCCGCGGCGAAGGGCACGGCCAGCACCCCGCCCAGCGCCTCGTAGGGGTCGAACACGCCCACTACCGGGCCCATCGCGAAACGCGCCAGCAAGTAGACGACCATCACCGGCAGCGCGACCCCGGCTCCGACCGTCACGGCCGCCGAAGTCGCGGCTTTGGTCCGCTCCGTGGCGTGGCCGGACAGCGCTCCGAGCGTCTCCGGCATGCCGCCTCGCATGTCCCGGGACGTCGCGAGGTTGGCCGTGAGCATCATGGCCACCGCCAGGAGCAGCATCGCACCCGACGTGCTCGCCGGATCGACACTCATGTCGGGCAGCCACTGCCAGGTCGCGACGGACCGCAGCCCCAGGCAGAGCGCGGCGGCACCCCAAGGGATGGGGCTGCGCAGCAGTCTGAGGACCTCGAACAGGAACAACGATCGGAAAATCATGTCGCCGCCCCGACCGACTCGCCGAGCAGAAGCAGATAACCGTCCTCGACGGCCGGCGCGGCCGGCGCCGCACCCGGCGGGCGGACTCCCAGCGTCCGGTAGCGGCCGTCCGCGGTCCGCCAGAACAGGCGAGAGTCGGGGGGAGGCGCATCGGAGATCCACACCTGGCCGGATGCGACAGTGGCGAGCTCACCGGGGGCGCCCTGGAACACCACGCGCCCCCGGTTCATCACGATCACGCGTTCACACAGAGCGGCGACGTCCTCGGTCTGGTGGGTGGACAGCAGCACGGTACGCCTCTCTCCGAGCCGGGAGACCAGCGCCCGGAACCGCATCCGCTGCTCAGGGTCCAAGCCGACCGTGGGCTCGTCGAGGATGAGCAGGTCGGGCTCGCCGAGCAGCGTCTGGGCCAGGGCCAGTCGCTGTTTCATGCCACCGGACAGCTTGCGCACCTTCGTCCTGGCGCGGTCGGCCAGGTCGACCTCGGCAAGGACCCGGCGCACCTCCTGGTGGCGTTCACGCCGGTCCGTCAGCTCTTTCAGGATCGCCACGTAGTCGACCAGTTCGAACAGCGTGAAGTGGGGGTAGAAGCCCGGGTCCTGCGGGAGATAGCCCAGGCGGCGGCGCAGGGCGGTCCGCTGACCCCGATCCGCAGGATCCAGGCCGAGAGCGCGCACCTGGCCGCCGTCGGGAGCCAGCGTGGTCGCCAGGCTCCGCAGCAGGGTGGTCTTGCCGGCACCGTTGGGGCCGAGCAGTCCAGTCACTCCCCGGCCGAACTCCAGGGTGAGGCCGTCGAGCACGACGGCCCGGCCGTATTTCTTGGTCAGGCCGCGAACGGTCACGGTCGGGTCCATTTGGGCTCTCCTGAGTCGAAGCGGGCACGCCGCAGGTAGACGAGAGGGATCAGGATCAGCGCGGCCGCGCCGTACAGGGCCTGGGCCGCAGGCGAGAAGGGCGCCAGCGCGTCACCGGTGAGCCTGGTGGAGGCCACCACGGCGCCGAACCAGGTGGCGGTCAGCGCGGCAGCCGAGATCATCGGCGGGAATCGGGTCGACATGGCCAGGGTGGCCGCGGTGAGTGCGAGAGCAGGCAGTAGCCACGCCGCCGTCAGCCCCGGCGGGCCGGGCAGCAGCGGCGTCGCCATACCCGTCAGCACGATCGCGGTCACCAGCACCGCGACGGCGCGCAGCAGCAGGGCCCTGGCACCTCCCATGGGAGTGGCGGCCTGCATCTCGTGAACGGGATCGACCAGAGGCCCGTAGGCGACGGCGATGCCCGCCAGCGGCAGCACGGGCGCGATCACGAGGAAGGGCACCAGTGCGTCGAAGGCGGCCTGAGGATCGCGGTTGACCAGGTGGGCGGCTGCCACGGCGAAAGCCGTAACCGCAGTGACCGCGACCAGCCACCCCCTGGCAAGAGCAGGGGTGGCCGCGAGAAACGTGGCCACGTGCTCGGGGACGCCGACCCGGCACAGGAGCCATGCCACAGGCCGCGGCCGAGGCCGGTCCACCAGGTCCTCAATCCTCGCCCAGCTCACGGCGAGCCACTCCCGCTCGAACGGCACCGCCGCACGGCAGCGTTCACACCGGGCGAGGTGGCTCTCCACCGACATCACCTGGACCGGTTCGAGATGGCCGCTCACGTAGCGCTCGATCAGCTCCTCGGGCAGGTGCCATTGCGCGTTCATGCGAGATACCCCCTGAGCTGAGCCTTGGCCCGCATAACGCGGGTCTTCACGGTTCCCTCGGGGATGCCGAGGAGTTGGGCGGCCTCACGCACCGTGAGGCCGTCGAGCACGGTCGCCTGGATGGCCGCGCGCAGGTCCGGCGACAGCCTGGCCAGCGCGGCGCCCAGGTCGCCGTGCTCCACGCCGACCAAGACCGCGTCCTCGGCCGACTCAGTGATCAGGTATGCGGAGATCGGGCGTGCACCTGATCGGTGGCCTCCCGTTGCGTGCGAGCCATCAAGTGCGGCGACGGGCGGGGCGGCGCCGCTCCGGCGCAGCGCGGAGATCAGCCTGCGGATCGCGATGGTCCAGATCCACGCCGCCGCCTCACCTTCCGGCGCACGGTAGCGATGCGCGTCGCGCCAGACGGCGACGAAGGTGTCCTGGATCGCATCGTCCACCAGGTCCGCGTCGGAGCACCGGCGGGCCAGCCGTACTCGCAGCCAGGGCGCGTGCCGCTGGTGCAGGATCTTCAGCGCCTCCACCCGCTCTGCGGCAACGGCCGCGAGAAGCTCCGCATCGTTACTGTCGGGACCGACCGGGGGTGGTTCCCGGCGGCGTATGAGGAATAGGCGCACATTCCGATCTATCGCAAGATCTGCCGTGTCCGGTTCCGTGATGGCAGAAATATCTCAACTTCGGGAGTCACCCGCCACCGGTCGCGAGCGGCTTCCAAGTCTGGCTGCCCCACTGTAGGGGTCGTCGTAGCTTCGGCCGTGAATCCAACGAGGTAGGGCCTGATCTGCGCTTGCAGGAATCGGCAGACCTGGCCAGGCAGGCGCGGATCTGCTCGACAGCCTCAGCCGGGTCGAACCGATCAGCTGACAGAGTACTCACCGCACCCTTGAGGAC